>CBDUCT010000140.1:0-8655 GCA_965365715.1 uncultured Cyclobacteriaceae bacterium
AACCAGACAATGGTGGAAGTAAATACTTTATGGTTTGGGAATACTTTTGCAATCAATAGTGCTGACGAATGGGTAGTATATGATGCAACTGTTTTCAGACTCAGAGAATTAAGCTTAGCATATGAATTTCCACGTTCATTATTGGAAAAAACTCCATTTGGAGCGCTGAGTCTTTCCGTGGTAGGAAGAAACCTGTGGTTTTCTGCGCCCAATTTCCCTAAGTCAACAAATTTTGATCCGGAAATTAACCAGTTCGGTTCCACAAATACTCAGGGTATTGAATATGGAGCGACGCCTTCGGTGCGCAGGTTCGCATTTAATCTTAGAGTTTCCTTCTAATTTAAAATTGAAAACGATGAAAAGAATAAGAATATTTTTAACAACCATTTTAGTTGGTATTGCAATCGTTTTTACCGGCTGCTCGGAATGGCTGGACATAAACGAAGATCCAAATAACCCAACAGATGTTCCATTGAACCAATTAATGGTATCAGCGCAGGTGAATGTAGCTGGTTCAGTGGGATTATCTACCGGAGGACTAGGAAATTACACATCATTATATACACATCATCTCGTTCAGCGGGGCACAAGCCAGAATGATTATGCATTTAACGGTAATGATTTTGGTGTCACAACACCCTGGAGATTAATTTATCCGTGGGCCCTAACTGACATCAAAAAAATGATTGAGAAGGGTACTGAAAGTGAATCCTGGCATTATGTAGGTATAGGACAAATATTGCAAGCATATCTCTTTAGTGTCCTGGTTGACATCTATGGTGAAGTACCCTTTTATGATGCCAATAAGGGTTCAGAGGTACCATACCCAGCCTATGATGATGATGAGGCTGTTTATCAGGAGGTCTTTAATCTGCTTGATGAGGGTATCTCCAACCTTGCGAAAACCTCCACCCTTTCTCCTCTGAATGATGATATCTTTTATGGAGGAGGATCAACAGCGTTAGATAATTGGCGAAAACTGGCTAAAACCCTGAAATTGAAGCTCTATAATCAAACGAGGTTGGTTTGGGATAATTCGTCTGAAGTGAATGACCTGTTGTCGGATAATGATCTGATCGACGAAGGAGAGGATTTTGAATTCCAATATGGTGGAAATATTGCACCGGATAATAGAAATCCGGCATATACACAAGAGTATACCCCTGGAGGTGCATTTAATAATATCAGTCCATATTTTTACGAAATAATGAGGGGAATTAATACCTTCTTCCCGGAAAATATTTATCAGGGAATATCTGATCCAAGAATACCCTACTATTTTTATAATCAATTGGCTCCCGGTGAGCCGGCAGAAAACCCAACTGCCTATAGAAATGGAGATTTTGTGTCTATATATATGTTCTCATTCAATATAGATCCTAATGAGGGTTTTGATCAGTCTTCTTCTCAGACGATAGTGGGACTTTATCCATGTGGCGGAAGATATGATTCCGGCACAGGAGGGATTGCCAATTTTAATGGTGTCGGCGATACCCCACAGAGAATATTGACTTATTTTCAAAGAAAATATATCGAAGCAGAGCTAGCTCTGACTGGTGTATCCAATGGAGATGCCAGGGATGACTTTGAAGAGGCCATGCAGGCATCCTTTGATAAGGTAAATGAAGTAGCAGGAGATGCCGGTGCACCTGCGATATCTGAATCTGATATTGAAACCTATATTAATTCAGTATTGACTCTATATGATGCTGAAGATAATGAAGGAAAGTTAGAACATATTTTAACACAAAAGTGGATAGCCAGTTTCGGATATGCCATTGATATTTACAATGATTATCGAAGGACAGGATATCCTGTTTTACATGACGGAAACACAGATAATCTAAATGTTACTGTTAGAACCAGGGAATATGCGTTAACTTTTCCGTGGGTAAGCGCTATGCTGGAGGTTAATCCTAATGCACCTTCACAGAAGGAAACAGCGACATACAGGGTTTTTTGGGATGTTAATTAAAAATTAAAGAAAAATGAAAAGATTTATATATCCACTTTTATTGGCAATTAGTTTTCTGACGATTACTTCGTGTGAAGATCCTGATGCTATAAGATTGCCTGAGTTTGTTGATGCCGCCAACATGAGAATACAGTTGGATCCGGATTTCACCTCTTTGAAGGCGGATGACCTTGACAATGCGAGAATAGTGTTTTCGCTGTTCTCTGAAAACACGAATATTGAGGAAATGGAACTGAGTGTAACCTATTACAACTTTCAGCAGGATTCAAATTATTCGAGAAGACCCATAAGGGTATACAGGCAAGCTGATTTCGATGCCACAAATGGTGCCATCCGCGATGTTACATTTACTTCCGATGAGCTGGCAGAACTCTTTGGTATTACTGTGGGGGATATGGGCGGTGGTGACCGCTTTGATTTCTTTAATGTGACCAGTTTGACGAATGGTATGGTTTTCCCTGATACCGTGAGGTTGCCCGGGGGTGACGTGGTTAACGTTACACCAAATATAATAAACAGTGCGTTGACTACCAGTTTTTCTGTTGGTTGGACATCATATGTGGCTTGCCCCATTGATCCGGCAATTTACACCGGTGAATATTATCTTGAGCAAACGGCTGGTCCGGATGATCCTTTCTTTGGAAATCCGGAAAGATTTGCACCCATGGTTGTAAATATTACTGCCTTAAGCCCAATTGAAAGGACATTTGACTGCACATATCTCACATTTGATGATATAGAATTTCGGTTTTTGTTAATATGTGATAATGTATTAATTAATTTCATGAGTGCACTGGCCTGTTCTACAGGTTTAAGGTGGGCGAACCAATCTCCTCCAGGTCCGTATGATCCTGTTGATGACTCGGAACTGACACTTTTGATACTTGAAAATATGGATAATGATTGTGGTATACCACAAGCTGAACCATTGACCCTCCAGTTAACCAAAGTTGAATAGGTTTTAATTAATAGACGAAATGAAAAAGATAAAAAATTTCATAATTGTATTGGGGATCATACTCATAGGAATCTCCTGTGTGGACGATTATCAGGATGCAAATCCTCCAAGATTGTTAGATGCGCCTGCGGTGTCTTCCGTATCAGCAGCTGATGAGCTTATCCTGGATGGACAAAGCACACAAATTACTATTGTGGTTGTAGACTGTCCTGCAGGGATTGACTCGGTCAGTTATTTGATCGAAGATGAAAATGGTGATCCACTTGGATCGGTTACAATTGATAACCTGGATGAAATGAGAGGAAAAACCAGAGGAGATATAACTGCAACCTATAATTCAGTGGCAAAGACCGCTGCTGAAGTAAGCCTGACTTTTACCGTCTTCGATCTTCAGGAAAGGGAGGGAGAGGAGATCAGAAAATCTTCAGTTCCTCAAAGTGTAGATGTTTCAATTGTCTGTGCTTCCGATCTTGCGGGTACTTATAATGCAGTTTCCGGAGGTACTTCCACCGACGGTGGAGCTGCGGTTAATCCAGCCGTGGACATAGAGGCTGTGATCACATTGACCGCTACAGAAACACCTGGTGAATATACAATAGATAAATCAACAGGGAAGGTTTTTGATGCCTGGTACCTGGGCGTTTACTATGCTGATCCAATTGATGTGGCTGGTGTATTAAAAGATGCTTGCGGTAGTATTACCTTGGATTCATATGAAAGTCCATTTGAAGATGGGATTATTGAATCAAGCGGTTCAGTAGATGCTAATGGGATCATTACCTTTACTGCTGTGAATGAATTTGGTGATGAGTGGACTGTCGTTATGACTCCACAATAGAATTTTTAATATGAGTATAAAGCAGTTTTCCCTATGGGAAGACTGCTTTTTTATTATTTATTCGGAGATGAAAGGTGTTTTTATTATGGTGCTTAGCCTGTTTTTTAACCATGTGAACGGACAAGGTATTGGTTCCATTGTTGATAATTCTATCAATCCCGGAGAGGTACTAATGGAATTTGATACGCGCTCACCTGAGATAAAGGGCAGCTATTATTTGTTCAGTGATTGGCAAAAGGGTGATTTTATGCTCAACTCGGGAGCGTCAATCAAAGATCAATGGTTAAATTATGATGTCGAATACGATCTGATAGAAGTAAAACTGGATAATGAAGTGAAGATTGTCCCTTTGTCAATGCTAAAAGAATTCAATACAACAAACAATAAACAGGAGAATCAGTTTTTCTTGCCATGTGATAATTACTTCTATGATGAGAGAGTTCCTATGGTTGGTATTTGTGAGGTCCTGGATTCTAATTATTATGGACTGATATCGAAGTTTGAGACAGATATAAATGAATCTACCTATATTCCAACACTTGATATGGGAAAAAAGGAGGATGAATTGGTCGTGATCGAAAATTTATTTTTGACTAAAGGAAATTATGCAACCAAAATACCGAAGAAAAAGCAGGAGTTTATTCAACTTTATCCCCATATGATTGATCTGAATTCTTTTTTGAAAGAGCAAAAACTAAACCATAAAAATAAGGATGATCTTTTAATTATTCTTGATTTTTTAAATGAGGAACAATATTTTCAATAGATCTTGCCTGTAAGAATACCCTAACCTATACTGTATATTGAACCAATCCGTATTGATAAAGATTTGTCTCATAACTGACAAAAAAATCAATCAATTAGCCAGGCATATTAATAAAATTATATTAAATCACTAAAAAGTTATATATTATATCTCATTGAAACGGCATTACAGATGTTTGCAAACATGTTATTTAATCGTAATAATTAGATTATTGCCCTAATTACATTCAAAAGTTAAATTCATGTTAAAAATGCAACATGTAAAAATTGCAAAATACCAGTCTATATATTGTAAAAATAATTTATATGACTATAAAAATTTAGATATGAGGAAATCAACCCGAATTAAATACACTAAAAGGTTAAATTATGACAAATTATTACCCATGTAAGAAATGTTAAATTATTTTCTTAAAAAATGTTAAATTGTTGGCTAAATTAGTTTCGTAATAAGTGTTATAAATACATTTTTTAAACTATCAGGTAATTCGTAAGAATATTTTTTTAGCTGTACTTTTAGGTACCTGATAACTTAATATATATATAAGCCGGGGAGACCCGGCTTTTATATTATAACAACATTTGGTTCGGATTGTTCAGAATTTTTATTCCGGGATTGAATTAAACGTGCCATTACACATACTTCTCAGTATCTGAAATTCGGCATTAGCGATCGTGCCTGCTAATTGATCTGGCTTACTTATCCCAATATTCACCTGCCCGTTCGAAGCTGAAAAGGATGCATTCCCATCAATGAAATCAACCAATACCTCGGATGCAAGGTCGTTTCCTAATTGGGTTACTATTGTATAGGTTCCTGGTTCTATAAAGACTGAAGTAGGGCTTGAATTGGGAAAAGAGAGCCGGATGAAAACATCATTCGATTCCCTCAGGTAAACAATAATAACTCCATTACTTCCTCTGGGTTCCAGTTCAAAGGTTGCACTTCCTTCAAGTGTCTTTGCAAAATCCCCTGTAAACTCTGCATCAAATAAACCGGTTGGGTCAGGATTATCATTCGTGCAAGCTAAAAGTATTGGAAATGCCACAAGTATAAATACGCTTTTCCTGATCAGTGTTTTTATTTTATTAAACATAGTCTTTCATTTTTCGGAGGACAAATGTATTAAAATTTGAACACAATCTAAGAATTGGTGGTAAATAAAGAATCCCGCTTGTCTGCAGAAAGCCGACAGAGCGGGATTTAATGTTTTTGATCAGATTTTGGCAGCCAGAAGGAATAAATCCTTCGTTTAACGTCTCAATCAAATATACATAATTACTTTGTGTTTTGTTTCAAATCATACCCTTTATTTTATCAAATTTGCATATATATTATTAATATATTAATAAATATGAAATATATTCAACATAACGTCTACATTATTAAATAAATATGAATTAATTCTGATAATATCTATTAATTTATCAATTAAGAATTTTAGGATTTTGAGAAGTTCTTTTGGTCATAGGTAATTTGATCATATAGCTAATCTCAATCATGGGATACCCAAAGTCTTCTGCCACTTTTCCCTTCAGAAGATATAACCCCCTGCCTCGAAAAGGGTATCGTCTGGCTGTGTCCGGGAAATGTGTAGTATCAAAAACATGACCTTCTTCGTCCAGGAATGTGCCAAAGTGCATCAATTTATGGTCTGCTGTCCTTGTGTTTTTTGTCGTGACCAGATATCCTACAATGGATACATGAAGATTCTTTTTCTCTTTAAGTTGACTTGCTTTTACATTCTGGTTGTATTTTTTATCCATTAAATGAAAAGGGTTGCATAGTGGAAATCCGAGGAGTTCCAGCTCATCATATGCATCCTCGTGACTGTCTTTTTCAAGATTTGGGAAATCGAATTTTCTTATGGTGTTATCAAATATCACTTTCTCTCCATCCTTTCTTTTCGTTTTATTATAATAAAAATGAGTCTGCCATAATAACTCGCGTTTCGTTTTCCCGGTAAAGCGCAGGGCCCCGATCCGGATCAGGATACTTGTCTGTTCCAGGCCTGCCGGGATTCTCTGAACAAAATCCTCAAAATTCCTGTAGGGGCCATTTTCCATCCTTTCGGCAGGGATCTTTTCACCAATTTTCTTTTCAAGACTTTTTAAATGGATAAATCCAATATATATGGTGTCCTGGTATATGTTTGTCAGGTAATCACTTTTGTTCACACAGGGAGGCTCGATTTGTGCACCAGCCATTCTGGCTTCATGAAAATAAAACTCCGTCCTGTAAAATCCCCCGAAATTATTGATAACACCTACCATAAATTCGAATGGGAAATAGGTCTTGAGATACAGGCTCTGATAGCTTTCAACAGCATAACTTGCTGAATGGGCTTTAGAGAATGAGTAACCTGAGAAGCTTTCAATCTGCCGCCACACTTCTTTGGAGATCTCATCCGGATATCCCCTGTCCCTGCAATTGCTGAAAAATTTTTCTTCAACTTTCTGAAATTCCTTTCTTGACCTGAATTTTCCGGACATCCCGCGCCTGAGAATATCGGCTTCAGCCAGGTCCAGCCCGGCAAAATGGTGTGCCACCTTGATCACGTCTTCCTGATATACCATAATCCCATAGGTCTCTTTCATTAATTCCTGCATTTTCGGATGTATATAATCATGGTCGCCGGGATTCAGGTGTCGGTATATGTATTCTCTCATCATGCCGGACCTGGCCACACCAGGCCGGATAATTGAACTTGCGGCCACCAGCGTAAGGTAATCACTGCAGCGTAGTTTCCCCAGCAGCATGCGCATTGCCGGTGATTCAATATAAAAGCATCCCATTGCCTTTCCTCTCTGTAAAAGTTCATTCACCTTGGGGTCTTCTTTTATCTTTGTGAAATCACTGATGTCTGCCTCTATTCCTTTGTTTCTCGCTATGATCTCGACAGAGTCTTTAATGTGCCCCAGGCCTCTCTGGCTTAGAATGTCAAATTTATGAAGGCCAAGATCTTCCGCGGAGATCATGTCAAATTGAGTTATTGGGAATCCCTTAGGGGGCAATTCAAGAGCAGTATATGCGGTGATCGGTTTTTCGGAGATTACAATCCCCCCGGCGTGAATTGACAGGTTTCGCGGCATATCGTGCAGGCGGTCTGCATAACTGAAGATAAGTCTCGTGATCTTATCACGATCCTTGTTTTGAACCGGGTGGTCAATGATCTCATCGATTTCACTTTTCGGAAGTCCGAAGACTTTGCCCAGTTCCCGTATGATAGACCGGCCCTGGAAAGTGGTGTATGTGGCGAGCAGGGCAGAGTGCCCAGGATATTTATTGAGCACATAGGAGGTTACTTCATCTCTGTCTTTCCAGGAAAAATCGATATCAAAATCGGGTGGCGAGCTACGGTAAGGGTTTAAAAACCTCTCAAAATACAAATCCAGCTCTATTGGATCAACCTCAGTGATCCCAAGACAATAAGCCACCATGCTGTTTGCGCCGCTGCCCCTTCCGACGTGGGCGAACCCCTTTCTTTGAGAGAATTCGATAATATCCTGTGCAATTAGGAAAGAAGCTTCAAATTTACGGTCAGCAATTACTTCAAGTTCTTTAAGAAGCCGGCTCATCGCATAGCTGTCATATTCCTGGTATCGGGATTGAAAACCTTCAAGCGCCCTGCTTCTGAGTATATAGTGGTCCTTTTCCTGGTTTCCGGCAAATGACTGTTTGTTTTTGGGTGTCCCAAGATCCAAATTGACAGTGCAATGTTCCAGGATCATTTTAGTATTTGAAATAATATCCGGATATTGCCAATAGTATTTCAGCAGATCCGGTTCAGGGAGCATTATTTCTGAGTTAGGGGCCTGGGCTGTGTCGGGTAGCTTGCTCAATAATGTGTTGAGATCTATGGCACGAAGCAGCCGGTGTACATTGTGCCCTTTTTCGTCCTTAAAAGTTACTGGTTGCCATATCACCATTTTGCCGATATGATGATCCCGGTTCAGGTTTGAAAGAAAAGGAACAACCTGTGTCCTTATACCTAAGTCTTCCCGCTCTTCAAGCCTGCGGGCCAGGGGAGGATGGAAAGGAAAAACTGTAAAGGCATTACGGAAGGATGGAGGGGAGTCCGGAAGGCTGCTTCCATCCAGATTATGGCCTGAGAGAAA
>CBDUCT010000141.1:0-8628 GCA_965365715.1 uncultured Cyclobacteriaceae bacterium
ATATTTCTTGAATAAAGGGTAGTTGAAATGGCATGTCTGGCAAAACTGATCGAGGAACCATTACCAGTATTTTCAAAAACATTGATTGTATTAACATCACGCAAGGCCACCAACAGATCATTAAATCCGTCACCATCCATATCGGTAGCATGTAATCCCCAGGGATTGCCGTCAGTTGACAAGGTATATTCAGCAAATGATGCCGTATTACTACTCGTAGCGGTTAGATTCTCAAGAACAGCCACTTCATTCTGCACCGTTTTGGTTACAGCCACATCAATTTTTCCATCATTGTTGAAATCTCCGGGAGCAATGCTGTTCAGGTTGCCGATAATCGCAATTCGTTGAGTTCCGTCAAAGTTAAAATTACCAGGTGTGCTGTTGTTAAACCGAATAAAAATATCGCTGCCAAAAAATGGACAGGTTACCAGGTCTGGCAAAAGATCACCGTTTAGATCTTCAACTATCAACCCATTCGTGGTGGACGCACCGGTCATAGGAATAATAATGGGTGTAGCATTGAACTGAATATTTCCACCTGTACTTGTATTTTGGAATATATTTAGGTTTTCATTATCTGTATTGGATACGATTATATCGGGTTTCCCATTAAAGTCAATATCTTTTATCTCAAGTCTTTTTGCAATCTCGTCGGTAGGCAGAAAGAGTGAAAGTGCTGCTTCAAACTGAATAGTTCCTGCACTGCTTATGTTTTCAAGAACATAGATAACATTTCTGGGATTCCCAGTTTTAGATACAACCAGATCGGGTAATCCATCTCCATCCATATCACCGCAGGTAATATTTGAGGTCGGGGAAGCCAGGTCGAGTTCCGGGTTAGTTACTCCATCAAGCTCTGTGAGATTAATGGTCTCAACGACAGAATTATTTTGATAAACTAAAATATCAGTATCCGTATTAAGTTTGGTAGCAGCAACTTCTGATTTTCCATCACCGTCAAAATCACAAAGACATAGATCAAGCAATTCTACTGAACTGGGGTAACTTATTTCCGGATCCATAAGTGCAGGATCAAAATTATCCCCGCTATAACTCAGGAAAAACTGTCCGTTAGAGCTACCGGAAAGACCGTTAGACGTGTTGATCACCAGAATATTGTCGGTTGTTGTTCCAGCCGGCACATCAACTTCGATCGAATTGGCGGATGTTGAAATCACGTTACCACCAACACTTCCAAAAAATACTTTTACGTCAGCTACATTTGCCGGGAAATTATTCCCCGATATGAGTATTCTCTGATTTGCCGTTCCGTTGCTGGCACTAAGATTATTGATAACGGGAACCTGAGCATCCAGTTTGAATACAATGTTTGTAAAAAATAATATAAAATAAAACGTCTTTCTCATTCTTCTAGGCTCCGTCTTCTGTAATAAATACATCCTGCGCTTATTTTGTAATCCGCTTATAGCACGGAAAGTATCCAGGCATCTTTAAAATCAGGATTACTCCGGGTTTCTAAAACCTTTTTTCTGAACCCGATTTTTGAATCGCTTCGATAGATATATACCATCCACATTCTTTTTCGTGATACATATCCGAATTCGGCACGGTAACCTTCATTTCCCAATCGGGTATAGTATTGTCTTGCCTCTGATTCATCTTTGTATTCACCAACAATGATGTAATTGCCCTTGGGCAATTCAAAATCACTGATCCCTTCATAAACTGTCTCTGATCTTATGGTCGTTACATTACTTGCTTTTCTACCCCTGGTCATGACCAACCTGGGATCATCATGGTCACTTGTTCTCACCTCCTCCTGGACAACCTGTTCTTCTTCCTCCTCAACAGGTTCCTCTATTTCAACTAATATGGGTGTAACGGGGGTAACCTTTGATATGGCTTTAGTTTCTTTCTGCTGTTTTACTCTCTGATCAGGGTAAACACGGTCTGTATCGACATAGGAAACGAAGATATCCGATTGGGCAGCACTTTTCTGATTCCTTTTTCCTAAAGCAATACTCAGATGGATCTCATGTGTACTTGCACCTATTCCAGGTAATTTTGCACTGCCAATTCCATAGCTATATCCAATCATAAATTGTTTATTTAAAGTCAGACCAAGCATTGCAGTTGCCCCATATTCCTGTCTGTATGATCCCCCAAACCATAATAAATTCTTGAGATAAAATATCCCGGCAACCTCGAATTGATCTGGCATTACCTGATTAAGCCGGTAGATCAGGCTTGGCTCAAAAAACATGTCATCGAGTGCGAAATAAAAACGGTAGCTGGCATTAAATAAAATTTCATCAAGGGGTTTAAAATTTCCATTCTCAAAACTTAATGTATTATTCAAATTTGGTTCAAAAAAGTTGGGAAGGGCTACTCCAAACAAAAAATAACCCGTTTGAAAGGATAAACCAAAGTTTCCATCCAGGTAGACATTGTTATCTATTGCATCCTGAATGGCCGGATCAGAAGGATTCTCAATCTGGTCAAAATCTATATTCCGAAATCCAACTCCCCCGGACAATCCAAATCTCAAGGAACTTTTTGGACTGAATTGTACCGCATAGCCTACCGTGAAAGTAACCGAGTTTGTTCTGAGAATACTTCTTTCATCACTGTAAATTTCTGCACCAGCCGAAACCCCGTATTTAATTGGCATATCAAAAGTTAAACGGGTCGTTACAGGGGCTCCGTCAACGCCGACCCATTGCTGACGGTGACTCAGGTTGAACACAGGACGACCTTCCAGCCCGGCATAAGATGGATTTATCTGATAAAGATTGACAAAAAACATAGAGGAAGAGGGCGAAATTTGAGAGAATACCTGCCCGCTATGAGTTAGGATGCTTACTTCAATTATAAATACAATCCTGTTTACCATAAAAAATATATTCTTCCCGCTGATTATATCCTAACAATTAATTCACCTATACCCACCGATATTATATTAATTCGAAATTATTGGAAAAAGTAAATAATTACCCTATTAATATCAATTCTTAACACTTAATATTTTACTATTTTAGATTTAATTAATAATAAATACAATAATTTTTATGTTAGAATAGTTACATTTAGTAGATATGTGTTATTAATTACTAAAAAGCAATAGTACAACTATTGAAATAAGTAACCCAGATAATATTAATACGCAGAAGTGTTGAAAAGATTTGTTAACCAGACTTTTTTTATATCTATATTGGGCTTGATACTTGTTCAACTGATAAGCTTCAAAGCTCAAGCTCAATACTTTATGGCTGGACCAAAATTAGGGATCCAGGCACATACCGTCAGCTACCAGTTGAATTCTGCTAAGGAACAATACGACCCCAAGGTAAAGGTTGGGTTTAATGCTGGTTTTGAGTTTAATATACCGCTTGCCAGAAATTTTAATCTGAATCCTGAAATAAATTATACCCAACGGGGAAGAAAAATTTATGCACAGGAAACTGGTTGGACCATAAATGAAGTGCACCATTATCTCGAACTCCCGCTGATCCTGAATTTTCAGGTGGAATCTCAAATTAAAAAGTTGGGGCCCCTTAAGAATGTCGGTCCATTTTCATGGTTCTTTGGCATAGGCCCGAACATGAGTTACCTCTTAGGTGGTTCCGGAACGCTGGAAACCCAGGGAAACTCCCATGATTATAAGATATCTTTTGAAGGAAATGAAGGGGATTATAATTATTTAACTTTTCATGATGTAAACCGCTGGCAATGGGGACTGGATTTCAATATAGGATTGATCTCCCCACTAAAAAATAATAAAAATCTTATTACAACATTACGCTTTACGTATGGTCATACTGCACTGGGCGAAGAAGATGGTTCTTCCATGCCTATCCTGGGATTTACGGACAACCTAAATCATAGTTACAGAGTATTGAATCTTTCATTCGCCTATATGTTCGGAATGGATGTTGGATTGCTGAGGAAAGGTAAAAGTACTAAAGGCGCTAAAATCAAAACGAAAAACGTAGGTGGCAAATCCTCCAAGCCCAAAAATATCAATACATTCAAAAAGAAGAAGAACTGATTAGTCTCTCCGAAACGATTCAGTTTATCTCACTCTTCCACATTAATAAAGTAAAAGTTTCTTTGAAGCTAAAACCTTACCATCAATCTTAATAATCAATTCCCAGGCACCCATTTTATCCTCTACAGGTTCCCAGATGGTATCCCCGAGGAAAAACTGAAATGGATTGCTTCTGATCTGATATTCTCCAACAAATGAAGGGACGATCTCTCCTGTTTTATCTTTAAATGGAGGATGGTTTATAGTATACTCCAGATACCTACCCTTTCCATGTCTGATCTCTACGATCATGCCGAATTCAACATCCAGTTCAGCCTTAATATCATAAGTAAGTTCCTCCAGCTCAGGCAGGTCCCGGCTTTTGGAGTTCCATCTCGTATACTTGCCGTAACTGATGATCTCTACATCCGGCAGGTTTTTATTACTTCTCTTCATCTTTTTTCATATTGAAAAATGCACTGGACAATGCTTCCAAACCCCTCTTCAGGACTGACCTTGGACAAGCTGCATTTAAGCGTTGGAAACCGGTACCTTCTTCGCCAAATAGCGGGCCATCGCTTAATCCAAGTCCTGCCTCTTCTATAATGAATTTCTTGAGCCTTTTTAGGTCAATTCCCGAATCTCTGAAATCCATCCAAACCAGGTATGTCCCCTCAGGTTTCATAATCTTTACTTCAGGAAGATTTTCCTGAATATAATCCTCCAGATAGTTGATATTTCCCTCAATATAATTCAACAACTGATCCAGCCATTCAGCACCGTTTCGGTAAGCAGCCTCCTGTGCATATAATCCGGCAATATTCCCGATATTCAAATGAAAATCATTGAGCTTTTCCTTATAAATTCTTCTCTTCTTCAAATCGGATACGATCACATAAGCTGTTGCCAATCCGGCCGTATTGAAGGTTTTGCTTGATGACATGCAAGTGATCGTATTCTTCGCAATTTTCTCATTAATGGATGCAGTAGGTATATGTTTATTTCCAAATAAAACCAGGTCGGCATGGATCTCGTCGGAAACAATTAAAATATTGTTTTTAAGGCAGATATCAGCTAATGATTCGAGTTCATTTTGGTTCCAAACCCTGCCCCCGGGATTATGTGGACTGCATAGAAATATCATCCGGGTTTTCGGTGTAATCTTGTTCAGGAGGTCATCCAGATTCATTTCATATCTTCCGTTATTGTTTTTTAAGGGATTATTCAGAATATGTCTGCCATGATTGGTAATGGTTCTGAAAAAAGGAAAATAGACAGGTTGCTGAACTATGATCTCATTTCCGGGATCTGTAAAGGCATGCACGAGGATGGCCATGGAAGGTACTACTGCTGGTCCGGCAACTATCCATTCCTTTCTGATATCCCAACCATGGCGAACCTTCATCCAGTCAACTATGGCATCATCCATACCGGTGGGTTCAAGTGTATACCCTAAAACAGGATGACTAAGCCGCGACCGGATGGATTCTATAATAAAATCCGGGGTTCTGAAATCCATATCTGCTACCCACATGGGCAATACATCTTCCTTGCCAAAAATCAGTTTTCTCAGATCATATTTGATAGAATCTGTTTTTTCCCGGTCGATTATCTCATCAAAATTGTATTTCATGCGGTTATTCCTGGGCTAAGGTCATACAATGTTAAAAGATACGAATATAAAATAAAAATCCCGCCTGCCATGGGTGCAGCAAGCGGGATGCTTTCAATTTCAGTTTACATAGCTGTACATTAATACTCCTCGGGCAATTCTGTAAACAGTACTTTGTCAGAATTCAGAAACGAAAAGTCGCGCCAGGTATATTCCAGTATCGGACTGACTTTTATGGTCGGCTCCTGTTCCCGGTTATTGATCAGTAATGACCTTTTGTTTACCTCAAATTCAAGATATTTTGCGAGTTCACCATAAGAGACCATTCCATCAGTCTCCTGGATCTTCTTGAGCATATGATAAGTAAACATGCCATGTTTCTTTTCCCTGTAGGCAAATGCAGTCTGATCACCACGTGAAGCTGAGAAGACAATCAAATTACCCATGACGAATGGTGATTTCGGCCTGATCCGTATACCTCTTGAAGCGAGCAAACTCTCACTTCTGGCACCACCACTGAAGCAGGCATCCAGGAATATACTTACCCGTTTTGTTTCATGGGCAGTATAGCTGTTATATATTTCCTCAAGTGAAATGGCAAAATCAAGATCTGAAGGACTGACATCCACAGGGATGATATAGGGCTCCCTGGTTTGTTCATCAGGTAGTCCATGTCCGGCATAATAAAATACAAACTCTGCATTGCCCTCATAGGCTTTAGCCAGGGCACTCATCTTCGCCAATGCCTGATTTATCTGTCCGGCCGTAGCATTTATCAACAGAGAAATATTCTCTCTCGGAATGCCAAATGTCTTCATAAGATATTCTGAGAAGATCCTTGCATCATGTTCAGCAAATTCCACATCTATACTGCTCTCATTTCCCAATTGATAAGAACTGTAATTTTCATTTCCAATAACCAGTGCAAATACATTTTCCTGTATAATGTTATTGACAGGAATCATGTCATCGATCTCAGAAAGCACTTCTGAGCTTGTCACTGGTGTGGGAAATTCCTTCATTACAGGTATTTCCAGTTCCGGAAGTGTAATATTCAGGTTACCTAATTCAGGCTTTCCGTTAAAGGTACTTACATAAACACCATGCTGATACGCATCATAATTATATAATGATCCGAAGAGGCTTGCGGTGAATTTTGTTACGACAAATTTATCATCATATATGGAATATTCTGCGTCCATAATTTCAACAAAATTCCAGTTGTCCTTGAACCATATTGCATCTTCGATTGGTACGGGTATCAATGTAGTGATTGCCCCGGGGACAAATAATGTAAATATTTCAGCATCCGCATTGTATAAGCCAAGCTCAGCTTCATTCAGTTTTACATATTTCCCCGCAATCTCGTTTACCGCCATTGAAGTCTGTCTGCGCACTTCAGCTTTACGGTTTTCCTCTGTAACCCGGAGGTAATAATCCTCGGATTTTTCAAACTCACCTTTTAACTCCCATTGCCGGATCTTCAATTCGATAAGCTTCCTTAATTCCTCCTCTATCGACACGGTATTACTGACATTATTAAGATCCTGGTAAACAGGGTTAATAATCCAATCACCGTTCTTATTTATGATACCATAACGGCCATTCTTCCTTACAACTGCCAGGCCATTTATAAATTCCCCGGCATATTCAAATTCAGGTTCTTTTACGGTTATGCCTCGGCGATCAATGTATCCCCATTTATTAATTGTTTTCATACTAGCAAGGCCATCACTGAAATGGTTGGCATCGGTATACAACAAAGGAATAACAAGATCTCCGCGATGATTGATAAAACCATATTTATCACCTCTTTTTACCAGTGCGAGTCCTTCCGCAAAAGCATCGGCTTTGTTGTAATTATGCTTGATGATCCAGTTTCCATTGAAATCGATATAACCCCGTTCTCCCTTATATACTACAGAGGCGAGACCATCCGTAAATGGTTTTGCGATATCAAATTCCTTATCGATCACCTTATTACCAGCCTTATCAATATAGTAAAAAGCATCTCCGTTATATACTACTGCGAATCCTTCTGAAAAAGAGCTTACAGCATAAAATGCCGGAGCAATCGCAATTGAGCCATTCTTATCAAGGAAACCCCAGAAACCATTGGTTTTAACACATGCCAGGCCTTCTGAAAAAGGTTTTGCTTTATCGAATTTTGGTTGGATCATCCATTGCCCTTTTTGATCTATGTATCCCCATTTATCATAATACTGGACGCAGGCCAGACCTTGAGAATAAGGAAACGCATTATCAAACCTTTCCCGGATAATCCAGTGCTCATTTTTGTCAATGAAACCCCACAAACCATCCTTTTGAGCAGGGATCAGATAATTCTGTCCATGAGATGCACCGGCAAGCAGGATAAACATGACATATAGTATGGTAATTATTAATTTTTTCATTTTGAAACAGTTAGGGTAATACGATTGTACTGGAATTCGGAATCATATACTCTGCTGTCCTGCAGCCACTCTTGAAAATCGCCTTCCTCTAACATCTTGGGCAAAACATATACATCAGCAATATTTTCTGAAGCCCTTAACAATGGCTTTTTATAACTCTCAGAAGAAAATATCATATACAAGTCAATAAATTCCTTATCCATTGCCGTTTCCAGATATATCTCATCAATCATCAGATAAGAAAAATCTTCAAAATAATTATAGGATTCACCAATGGCAAAGAACACGTATTCCTTATCAGCTTTTACAGGAATGGCATGAAGATACTTTTCCGGCATTTCCTGATAAGGAAGAAGTCTGTATGCCATATGGTCATCCTCTACAATATAAATACTCAGGTATCAATCAACCGGACTTGAGAATTTCAGATACATGGGAGAACCGCTATTAAATGTATAAGTTTTGCACAAATCAGTCAGGCAACTTCTAGGCTCAAAACTTAAATTTATCTGCGGTTTTACTATTTCTCTTACCATGCCTTTGATTTTACAATTTATCCAGATCTCAGTTTCTTTACCCTGGCCCCTTTTTTCGAGCCGTGATTCTTCTTTATA
>CBDUCT010000142.1:0-8623 GCA_965365715.1 uncultured Cyclobacteriaceae bacterium
CAGAGAAACGGAATGGAAGCTATGGATGGTCCGATCAATTGGGGAGAAAGAAATGAATGGTGGGGAGTACAGGTCCAGGGATTTGATATTGAACCGAACTACAGATGCAATTACCAGCCTCCTTATTATCAGGCATTATTTGAAGCCTATGGCTTTAAGACCTATTTCGAGCAACTTACATTCGGTCGCAAGATCGTAGGACATATATCCGAAAGGATGTTTGAGAAAGCTGAGCGGATTGCTGAAAATCCAAAATACACCTTCAAGACACTTGATATAAAACAAATTGATAAATACACCGAGTATTTTCATACGATCTATAATAAAGCATGGAGCGGCCATAAAGGGGTACCTGTTCTATCGATGCAACAGGCCAGACTCCTGATTAAGCAGATGAGACCAATCCTTGATCCCAATATTATGTATTTTGGGTTTTATGAAGATGAACCAATCGCTTTTTTTATTAATATCCCGGATGTCAATCAGATATTCAAGCATGTCAATGGCAAATTGAATCTTATTGGTAAGTTGAAATTCCTCTATCATAAATGGAGAAAAACAACCAACAAGATTATAGGAACTGTTTTTGGTGTTGTTCCGGAACACAGGTCAAAAGGGGTAGAGGGGGCTATAGTTATATATGGCCGTGAAGTCCTATTTGAAAAGTATAACCGGTATGAAAACCTTGAAATGAACTGGATAGGAGATTTTAACCCGCGAATGGTGCATACCGCGGAACAGGTCGGTGTGGAGTTGTATAGAAAGCACATTACCTATCGAAAACTGTTCGATGAAAGCAAGCCTTTTAAAAGACATGCAATATTAAAGTAATTCCTTATGATGGAATTCTAACACTGCATGACATAACTCCCGAGCCATTTGATGTTGTTTGCATGCCTGGCAAAAACTGACTTTACATTAGGATCATCAACATGACCTTCCAGATCAATGTAGAACCAATACTTAAATTTCTTGCCTTGCTTTGCCGGCCGGCTCTCAATCTTAGTCAGATTAATATTGGCATGGTAGAAATCCTGTAGAAAATTTGCCAAACTCCCTGGTCCTTCCGGTAATCTGGCCAGAATACTTGTTTTGTCCTTCCCGCTTTTTTCATTCTTTATATCCTGGGCAATGATCAAAAACCTGGTGAAATTATCAGGGGAATCTTCTACATTATCATATAATATTGGGAGATTATATGTTTTCGCGGCAATATGTGAACAGATAGCAGCAGCATTGGAGTCACCAAGCGCGAGTTTAACAGCTTTGGAGGTCGAATTCGTCGGTATCTGTTCTACGTCACCCTCACTAAAAGTAGAATACAGAAACTTCCTGCACTGTCTGAATGCAATGTCTTTGGAATAAATCCGGTGTATATCCTCAACCTTGTCGGAAGTAGTGGCAAAAGCAAAAGTAATGGAAAGGGGTATTTCAGCGATTATATTCAAATCGTACAATCCAAGATTGTCAATCGTCTCATTAACTACACCTTCCTGATTATTTTCCAATGGCACGATACCGTATTTGGCCCTGTCTGCATTTATGGCTTCAAAAACGGAAGGAATTGTTGCCAGGGGAAGGTATTCGCTCATCGCTCCGAAACGTGATTCAGCTGCCTGATGAGTAAAACTTCCTTCCGGACCAAGATATGCGATCTTTTCAGGAAGTTCTATGTTTCGGCTTATGGCAAAGATCTCCTGATAAATAGCTTCTAGAGCATGTTTATTTAATTTTCCTGCGGTGGTCTTGCTAATTTTGCTGAGTCGGTCAATAATGCTTTTTTCCCGTTCAGGTTTGTAGATATTAGTTTGACTCTTTGATTTGGCCTCTCCTACCTTGCTGACAAGTTCCATTCGTTTATTAAGGTATTCCAGGATCTTATCATCCAACAAGTCTATCTGCTTTCTTAATTCTTCAAGCTTCAAATTCCTATATGTTTTAATTTTTAAAGAGGTTTCTATTGATTTACCGGTTTGATCCTTCCCAAACCTTTGATTTCAGTATTAATGTCTTTGGGCTGGCCATCATATCTTATGCTGCCAACACCTTCTATAGTTGCATTCAGCTTTTCTGTTACATATATTTCAGCACCTCCTAGCCCGCCAACAGTAACATCACAATCTTTACTGTCAAGATCAAAAGCTTCCAATTTCCCGGCTCCCATCAGGTTTAATTCCTGTTCCTGAACCTCTCCGGCTAAACTGATAACACCAGCCCCACTTAATTCCACTTTTAGTTTATCACTAATTATCTTAAGATCAACTGCACCTGCGCCTTCCATAACAATTTCAAGATCTTCCGAATTGAGATAATCTTCATTTTTTATTAATGCAGCACCCATAGCCCGTATTTCATTTAACTCCTGGTAATATATAAAGATCCGGATCTTACTTTTACTGATTAACTTTTTTTCCTGTGTTACCCTCAGAATTCCTGCTTTAACCTCGGTATCAATAAAGTCAAGGAGGTTCTCATCAGTATTGATTTCTACAAACGCCTGATTGCTTTCCTCGAGTATTACCTCAAAATTTCCGGCAATCCTGAGCCCATCAAAATCACTTGTTGAGCGTTTCTCCTTAACAATATCTCCATTTCCCTTTTCGAAATCTTCGAGGAATTCACATCCTACAATGAAGAAGGCTGTAATAATTATGAGTGTGAGATTAAAATAAGTCTTCATTTAAAAATATTTCAAAAATTGAATCTAATAAATTATTCTGTATATTGAAAAAATAAGATTGATGCTAATTTCACTATTTAATTGTGAATATAGAACACTTCAAGTAATTTTGGGGCTTTTCATACCAACAATAAAAAATGATTAAGGATCAAACTATATTTGAATTTATCAGGGAAGAAGAATACAGACAGAAGTCTGGTATTGAGTTAATCGCTTCGGAAAACTTTGTCTCAGATCAGGTAATGGAGGCGATGGGCACAGTTCTTACCAACAAGTATGCCGAAGGCCTGCCGGGAAAAAGATATTACGGAGGTTGTGAAATAGTTGATAAGATAGAATCCCTGGCGAGGGATAGAGCTAAGAAACTATTTAATGCTGAATGGGTTAATGTGCAACCTCATTCAGGCGCACAGGCAAATGCTGCTGTTATGCTTGCACTGATAAATCCCGGGGATAAAATCCTTGGGTTTGATCTTTCCCATGGAGGGCACTTAACCCATGGCTCTGCTGTGAACTTCTCAGGAAAACTGTATAGCCCATCCTTTTATGGTGTGCAGGAAGAAACGGGGAGAATTGATTGGGATGAAGTACAGAAAATTGCTGACCGGGAGAAACCAAAACTGATCATTTGTGGAGCTTCTGCCTACAGCCGGGAGTGGAATTATAAGAAGTTAAGAGAAATAGCTGACCAACATAATGCTTTTCTGATGGCAGATATCGCTCATCCAAGTGGCCTGATAGCCAGGGGATTATTGGATGATCCTATGCCATACTGCGATGTGGTCACCACAACAACACACAAAACACTTAGAGGACCAAGAGGAGGCATGATTTTAATGGGTAAAGACTTTGAGAACCCTATGGGATTGAAAACACCAAAAGGGAAAACCAGGATGATGTCTTCACTGCTTGATTCGGGAGTGTTTCCAGGGACTCAAGGGGGACCACTTGAGCATGTTATAGCAGCCAAAGCTGTCGCATTTGAAGAAGCATTATCAGATGACTATTTAAGCTATGTGGAACAGGTCCGGAGTAATGCACAAGCTATGGCTGATGAATTTAATGAAAGGAATTATAAGATCATTTCCAATGGAACAGACAACCATTTATTGCTGATTGATCTGCGATCTAAAGCATTGACTGGAAAACAAGCGGAAGACGCCCTTATCAAGGCGGATATTACCATAAACAAAAATATGGTTCCGTTTGATGACAGATCACCATTCGTTACTTCTGGGATGCGAATCGGAACTGCTGCTGTCACAACCAGGGGACTTCTGGAATCAGATATGAAACGTATTGTTGAATTGATTGATAAAGTATTGACAAATATTGATCGCGAAGAAGTAATTTTGGAGGTCAAAAAAGAAATAAACAATTGGATGTTGGATTATCCCCTATTTAAGTAAGGTAAAGTGTCAGAATCGGTAGAAAAAGAGATGTCCTTTCTCGACCACCTCGAAGAGCTGAGGTGGCATATTGTCAGATCATTGATAGCAATACTGGTATTCGCCATTGCTGCTTTTTTGGCAAAGAAAATAATATTTCATGATATAATCCTGGGTCCCAGCAGACCTGACTTCTGGACTTATAGAATGCTTTGTAAAGTCAGCGAAATGATCAATACAAATGTGCTTTGCATCGAGGAATTACCATTTATCATTCAAAGCCGGCAAATGACAGGCCAGTTTATGATGCATATCACTTCTTCTTTTGTTATAGGGTTAATACTGGCATTCCCTTATGCCTTCTGGGAGATGTGGCGATTCATAAAACCCGGATTATATGACAAAGAAAAAAATGTGGCACATGGAGCAGTGTTCTTTGTATCCCTTCTATTTAGCCTGGGTGTTCTTTTCGGGTATTTCGTAGTATCACCTATTTCGATAAACTTTCTGTCGAACTACCAGTTGGATCCCAGTATAAGTAATGAATTTGATATAATATCTTATGTCTCAACAATATCAATGCTCGTATTGGCCTGTGCTATCATGTTCCAGTTACCAATCGTTGTATATTTCTTAACCAAAGCCGGGATTGTAACACCAAGCACTTTAAAAACGTACAGGAAACATGCAATTATAATTATTCTCGTTATTTCTGCTATTATTACACCTCCGGATGTGGTCAGCCAGGTTTTAATCGCATTACCTTTGCTGGTTCTCTATCAAATTAGTATTTTTATTTCTAAAAACGTAATCAATAACGATCCGGATCTAATACTACAAGACGATTAAAGAATGGCACTTAAAATAGCAATCGGTGGTGATCATGCTGGTTTTCAACTAAAGGAAATTATAAAATCGAAATTAGAATCTGAAGGATATTTTTTGGAGGATTTTGGCCCTTTTTCCGATCAATCTGTTGATTATCCTGACTTCGTGCATCCTGTGGCAAATTCTGTTGAAAATGGAGAATATAATTTCGGGATCTTAATCTGTGGAAGCGGCAATGGAGTTGCCATGACGGCGAATAAACACAAAGGTATCAGGGCAGCTGTTTGCTGGAATGAAATGCTGGCAAAACTAGCTCGTGCACACAATGATGCAAATATATTATGCCTGGCAGGAAGGTTTTTGGATGATGAGCTTGCCATGGAAATTGTTGATACCTTTCTCAAAACAGATTTCGATGGAGGAAGGCACATAAAAAGAATAAAGAAAATTATTGATTTATAGTTTTCAGGTTGTAAATCTGATTTCCCCTTTTAGTATATAATTCTGATAACTCAGGGATTCTTGATAATATTTCCGGCATGGTTGAATGCTCATCAATAATTATTTCCGGGAGGTCTTTCTCAAAATTTTCAAATATTCTAACAATGACATTATAATTATCCAAATGTTCAAGTTGATGTTCAAGCATTACCCAGGATAAATAAGGTGTTGAAAGGTAATTACCTAGATATCTGTCCGTACCATTCCCCATTACGAGGATCCTTTCACCCTGCCCTTTTGAAAATGAGCTATTCGATCCTGCATATTGATTTGAATAATCCAGAAATTCACTTCCCTCGATTACACTAAAACTTGAATTGTAATTTTGTAAAACAATCAATGAAAGAAAAGCAACAAAAAGTGTTTCTGCAATTATTGTTTTTCTCATCATTAAGAATAGATGAGCGATAAAAAAAGCCATGACGGGTATAAACACTATTAATATATGAGAAGATTGGTGGTAATCTAATAATACTATCAGGATTCCAAAAACCACATACAGAAAATAGTATTTCTGTAATCTTACCTGGTAATTAATAAAGCCAAGTGATTGCATTACCCTGAAAAAAGAATACAATAGCAATAAACCCGGAATTAGGAATATCCCAAATATACCCTTCCAGGAAAGTAATGAACCCGAACTACCGGCAAGAAATAAGAAATCAAGGTTGAAATAAAACTCATCCAACTGATTGAACCAATAAAACTTCAACCATGTAAGAAAAAATGGAAGAAATACGCCAAGAACAAGCAAAAGAAACCGCCTGATTATTGTATTGGTGAAAAAAATGAGGGCAATTATGACCGGGAATATAAATAATATATATAGAGGATAAAACAATGCTGCAAAACCAGAGAACAATCCAATCTTTATAAAGTCTTCATCCGCTCTTTTTCTTCCTTCGATTATTTTGAATGTAAGACTAATAGAAAACAATATAAAGGTTAATCCCATCAGCTGTGGGGAAAGGGTAATATAATCCTCCATTCCCATCAATAAAACAAAATAAATGAGGGATGGGACATATGTATTCTGATTATAGGCCTTATATTGGATCAGACCTATGTTAAAAATAACTGCCTGTATGATCACCAGTATTAAGCCAAGTATTCTGTAGATCAGATACCCATCCGGGGCAACAAGCGAAAGAAGCCGGTATACCTGGGCGGACAAAGGTCCAATTGGATAGTAAACATCTATATACAGTTCACCACCTTCCGCCAGCTTAGTGCCGACTGTATGCCACTCAATTTCAGGTAAGGTTATATTTATCCCGGAAATGAATATGGGTAGTTGAATTATTACAGCTACAAATAAAATTATGAGTATCTTGTAGGGATCGTTTATTTTAAAAAGAGATAGCAATACTGTATACGATTTTCATGCAAATGTAGTAAAATCCATCCCTATAATTAATGGCTATATGTTATAATAATTGTTTTATATGATGATATTTGTAAATTATAATGGAAAGTAAAAGACAATTAAAGTTTTCTAAAATGATCCAGAAAGATCTCGGTGATATATTTCATCACGAGATACAGGATCTTATTGGAAAAGCATTTATTACTGTTACACTGGTCAGAATGTCTCCCGACCTGGGCGTTGCAAAAGTATATCTCAGCATGATGATGGTGGAGGACAAGGAGAAACTAATAGACCACATTATTGAAAGAAAAGGATATATCAGAAAACTCCTGAGTGCAAGAATAGGAAAAAAGGTGCGGGTAATTCCTGAACTTATGTTCTTTCTGGATGACAGTATGGAGTATTCTGAAAACATTGATCGCATCCTGAAAAATCTAAATATCCCTCCGGAATAGAAACATAACATTTTGAACCTCCCTTTATTCATAGCCAGGAAATATTTTTTTTCGAAGAAAAAAAGAAATTTCATTAATGTGATATCACTTATCTCTATGGTTGGAGTTGCTGTTGGCACAATGGCTCTTGTGGTAGTGCTTTCAGTATTCAATGGATTGGAAGGATTTATCAGGTCCCTGTACAGCTCATTTGATCCTGATATTAAGGTCATGCCTCTCCAGGGAAAATCATTCCTGATGGATTCCATTTCCCTGAGAAAGATTCGTGACCTCGAAGGGATTGAATTTGTATCCGAAGTTATTGAGGATAATGCCTATGTCAAATTCCGTGATGCAGAAATGGTAGTGAGGCTTAAAGGGGTGGATAATAATTTTCTTAAGAATACCCGGTTAAAGAATAGTATAGTTGAGGGAAACCTGGTTTTAGAAAGTGATAGGCTGCCCTATGCTGTGATTGGACGTGGCATTCAGTATACTTTGAATATCACGGACCTGGGCGACTTTTACCCACTTCAATTCTATTACCCTAAACGCCGGCGAGGTAGTTCGATCAATCCTGCACAACTTACGAATAGAAGAAATATCAATATAGGCGGAATATTCGCGATAGAGAAACAATTTGATATGAATTATATTCTGGTGCCGATCAGGTTTGCAAGCCAGTTAATGGATTATGGTACGAAGAGGACCGCACTGGAAATAAATATTAGAGAGGATGCCGACCAATTCAAAATCATATCTGATATTAATAATATCATGGGCCCGTCGTTTAGAGTACTTGACAGCGATGAGCAACACTCTTCTTTAATTACTGCAATTAAAATAGAAAAGCTTTTTGTGTTTGTCACCCTTTCATTTATTATAGCTGTTGCGGCGATTAATATTTTCTTTGCCCTGACAATGCTTGCTATAGAGAAGAAGAAGGATATTGCAGTATTCTATGCAATGGGGGCTGAAAAATCCCTCGTCCGATCTGTTTTTCTTCACGAAGGTGCCATCATTTCTTTTAGCGGTGCAATTATCGGAATGGTTCTGGGGATCATTCTTTGTTTTATACAACAACAATTCGGGATAATCTCCATGGGGGTTGACACATCGGTAATTGATGCGTATCCGGTTGAAATGAAGCTAAATGATTTTTTACTATCAGCAGCCAGTATAATATTGATTACCCTGGTTTTTTCCTCCAGACCCGCATTTATTGCTTCACGATCATCAGTTTTAGATCAATTGTAATTATATCAGAGTTTTTCACCATAGCTGTTTATAAAATGAGATAAATTTGCGTTGTTCTGCATGAAAAAACTTTTGTTTACCATATTGATATTTTTACCGGTACCGCTGATGGCCCAGTGGAATGTTGGACTAAAGGCTGGAGTAAATATTACCTCAATAAACTATG
>CBDUCT010000143.1:0-8580 GCA_965365715.1 uncultured Cyclobacteriaceae bacterium
TTGGTTCCTTTCTAATCTGAACCAATTCAAACTTTATCCGACTGGTCTTAAAAGATTTTTCAATTTCTTTCCAGTATAGGCTTTCCAAAAAAGATGATCTGCCGGTAACCAGCAATATCCTTTTCCCGAAATCCAGAATTTTCTCTTTAAGCAATTTCCGTTTGCCAATTCCAAATTCAATATTGGGTGGCAATATACCTTTATAATTCATTCCCAGAGGCTTTTAACGGTTGATGTAAGTATTTTATATCTCTTTACCAGAGGTTTTTATCGATTGGCGCTAGAATTTTATGTTTTATACCCTGTCGGGGTTGGGCCATCCAATCGGCAACGGATTCCCTCCATGTCAGATAGTGGGTAGTTTTTTTATGTTCAGATGAAGCCTCCTCCGATTCATATGCTTCGTATAATACAAATTTTGAAGGATCAGTATCATCCTGCAATACGTCAAAACGTAAATTGCCAGGTTCCTTAATAGATTCCTTGTGATTTGCTATCGATGCCTTTTTAAAATCTTCAATATGGTTTTCTTTAACCCAGATATGTACGAATGTAACAATCATGATGAATGAATTTTATAATAAACTAAATCAGGTAATACAATATACATTTAATATTAACTAATAATTTAAAAAGTATTTGGCAATAATTGGACAGATACCCGCGACATTTCAATTGGTATTCAATATTTAATTTACAAAAATTTAAAAAAAATAAGCTTTTCTCGAAAAAAGACCATTTCAGGAAATTTTCTTACAGAAAAAAATGTTTTACAATTAGTAGAACAAAAACCCCAAGGCCATGAAAAGTAAAATAACCTTCACAATTTTAATTCTAATTTTGATTCCAATTTTTTGCGAAGCTCAATTAAAATCCAAGCTTAAGCGTAAAACCGATGATGCGGTAGAAGAAGGGGTCAACAGTCTTTTCGGTAAAAAGAAAAAGGACAAAGAAAAAGATGAAGCTTCAGAATCAGCGGAAGGGGCAGAGGCTGGTGATCAGGATACGACTGCAGGGGCTGTGAATGCCACTGATGAGGAAAAAAAGGAGCTAAAATGGGCTAAATATGACTTTGTGCCTGGTGACAGGATCATTTTTGAAGATGATCTTCTCACAGAGGAAAATGGTGAATTTCCCTCAAGGTGGGATCTCATCAGAGGTAATGCAGAGGTGGCTGAGTTTGGTGGTGACATGGTGATCATGTTCAGAGATGGAGCACCCGGCATCATCCCCTATTTTAAAGATCCTCAAAAAGATTACCTGCCGGATGTATTCACCATTGAGTTTGATTTTTATTATCCTGGAAGCGGAACCTTTGAAGTACATCTCTACGATAGAAAGAACCAGGAATCAGGAAGCCCTACAGGGTATACCGGGATCAACATCGTAAAAGATTATATGGAACTGGGCCAATCCAGAAGCAGGCTCCCTGACGAAAATATAGCCGATTCCCGCTGGATGCATATTGCAATCGCTTATACCAGTGGAAAATTAAAAGCCTATATGGATGAGACCAGGCTGCTGAATATTCCGAGACTGGATTTTGATCCAAAAGGACTGACTTTATACACCTATCACGCTAGAAACGACAATTTATATTATGTCAAAAATATCAGGATTGCAGAAGGAGGGGTCAAGTATTATGACCGGATTTTGGAAGACGGGAAAATCATTGCCAACGGCATTCGGTTTGACGTAAATAAATCCACATTAAAACCAGAGTCCATGGGAATTATCAATGAAATATTCGAATTGATGAACAAATATCCTGATTTGAAATTCAGCATTGAAGGTCATACCGACAGCGATGGAGAGGAGACGTTTAACCAGACCTTATCGGAAGAAAGAGCCAAGACTGTCATGGATAAACTAATAACCATGGGTATACCTGCGGAAAGGTTAAGTTCAAAAGGCTGGGGTGAATCGATGCCATTAACTACGAATGGAACTGCTGAGGGGAAAGCTGAAAACAGGCGTGTTGAATTCGTCAATATTGAGAATTTATAAACCCTTATGATCTGATTGGATTAGATTCTCAAAGTTTCAGATTCAGAAAAGTTCAGGTCCCGGACTGCTTAGTATTAGAAAGATCCGGATTTAAGATTCCAGGATTTAAAGTGAATTAGGTTCAGACAAACTTTTAAATGCCTGGCCAGCCTGTTCTGCTTTTTCATTAAAATACTCCGTGATGACCTTCATTTTTTTCATGATCTCCTCATTACATAAATTCCCCATGCTTCCCTCATGGATGTGATTGAGTTCATAATCCGGTTGGTAAGATCCATTTTCTATCATTTCACCTACCTTTCGATATGCATCCCGGAAAGATATCCCTTCCAGTACCAATTGATTTACCTTTTCAACACTGAACAGATATTTGTATTTATCCTTCTGTATTATATTATCATTCACCTGAATAGCTGATAGCATGAATTCAGATATATACAAGCAATTTTTAAGCATGCTTATAGAATTCATTAGATTCTCCTTCAACAACTGCATATCTCTATGATACCCGGAAGGTAGGTTTGTAGTCAATAGGTTGAACTCATTTGATACCGCTTTGATTTGATTACACTTTCCTCTTATCAACTCAAACACATCCGGATTCTTTTTATGAGGCATAATACTGGAACCGGTCGTATATTCATCAGGGAAGCTGATAAATCCGAAATCCTGTCCCATATAAATGCAGATGTCAGAAGCCAGTTTACCAATTGTATCAGCAATGAGAGATAAGGCATTTGCAAGTACTTTTTCAGCTTTTCCCCTTCCCATCTGCGCGTAAACAACATTATAATTCATGGAATCGAAAGCCAATAAATCGGTGGTCAGCTGCCTGTTTAATGGAAACGAACTGCCGTACCCGGCAGCAGACCCCAATGGGTTTTGATTTATTATTTCGAATGCAGCTTTTAAATTAACCAGGTCGTCTGATAAACTCTCAGCATAGGCTCCGAACCAAAGCCCGAATGAAGAAGGCATTGCCACCTGGAAATGGGTGTATCCTGGCATGAGTTTATCCTGATGGGTTTCACTCAGGTTTATCAGCCTGTTAAATAAATTATGTGTTAACCTTACTATCTCCTGAATTTCATTCCTCATAAAAAGTTTTAAGTCAAGCAAAACCTGGTCATTGCGACTTCGGCCACTATGGATCTTTTTACCTATATCCCCCAGCTTATTGGTTAACAAGATCTCAACCTGGGAATGTATATCCTCAACACCATCATCAATATTGAATTTATCCTTCTTAATATCTTCTAGAATAGCAATTAAGCCGGCTTTTAGTGAATTATACTCTGTTTCGTCAATTAAATGAATATCTTTTAACATGGCAATATGAGCCAGTGACCCCAGAACATCATAAAAAGCAAGCGACATATCCAATTCACTGTCCTTGCCTATTGTAAAGTCTTCTATGATCTTATTTACGTCATAGTTTTTTTGCCAGATCTTCATCTAAATATTTTTAATAATTTCCAATAATATTTCATAAATCATGAATAAATGATATTATTCAGAACCTGTTTATAAATTTCAATTCCTTCCCGGACCTCCTCCATGTAAATAAATTCATCTGCTGAATGAGACCTTAAAGAATCTCCTGGCCCCATTTTTACCGTGGGAAACTTCATTAATGCCTGATCTGATAAGGTTTCTGAACCAAATGTTTTAATCCCCAGTTTCTCTGCAGTTTTTACCAGAATATGATCATGGGAAATTGAAGAGGGTTGAAGTCTGGTAGACCGGGCATTAACCTGACTTTTCATATTATCCTTCATTATTTGAAGAACCTCTTCATTACTATAGGAATCCGTGTTCCTAACATCAACCACGAATTTACAGGAATCAGGAATAACATTATGCTGGCTTCCGGATTCAATCATGGTTGCAGTCATCATAACTGGCCCCAAGGTCTCTGAGACCAGGGAAAAATTATATTTTCTGATCCATTCAATATCTCCAATGGCTATGTAGATGGCATTCATTCCAGTTCCCCGGGCAGCATGACCTGATTTTCCGTTCGCCACACAATCCAGGACCATCAGGCCCTTTTCTGCTATAGCCATTTGCATTCCTGTAGGCTCACCAACTATTCCGAAACTGATTTTTCCTATTGTTCCTAAAACCGACTCAACACCATTTTTACCAGAGATTTCCTCTTCTGCAGAGGCCAGCATGATCAAATTGTAGTTCAGGTTTTGAACATCATAAAATTGAAGAAAAACTGCTATCAGGCTGACCAATGATGCTCCGGCATCGTTACTGCCCAGTCCATAGAGCTTTTCATCTTCAATGACAGGGGTAAACGGATCTCTAGTCCAGTCGGAACCTGGTTTAACTGTGTCATGGTGTGAATTAAGGAGTATTGTCTTCCGGGAAGGGTCAAAATATTTATTATGAACCCAAATATTATTATGCTTTCTATGAACTTTTATATGCTGAAGTTTAAAAAATAACTCCAACGCATCCGCGGTTGCGTCTTCCTCTTTACTAAAAGAGGGTTTATTAATTAAGCTGTGAAGCAGTTCTACTATATTTTTGAAAGATAAGTCCATTTATTTCGAAATTTGAGTGCCGAATTCGTCTTTTCCTTCTGACAGGTACTTTACATCCTTATAGTGACAAATATGCACCCGGTTCACTCCAGCATTTATCGCATCAAAAGCATTATCCACTTTTGGCAACATACCTGCATTAATTATCCCTTCTTGCTTGAGCTTACTATAATTCCCTTCATGAATCTTACTGATAAGACTATCATCATCATTCTGGTCTATTAATACACCCTGTTTTTCAAAACAATAGTAGAGATCAACCTTGTATTCTTTTGTAAGTCCAACAGCCAGCACAGAGGCAATGGTATCGGCGTTGGTATTCAACAATTGACCGTTTTTGTCATGTGTGATCGCGGTGAAAACCGGAACAAAACCAGATTTTATTAAGGACTGAACATTGCTAACTTCTACTTTTTCAATATCCCCGACAAACCCAAAATCCAGTCCATTTTTTACCGGTCGTTTAATTGCTGATATCGTATCGCCATCAGCGCCTGTAAGACCAAGTGCATTACATCCATATCCCTGAAGCTTTGCCACGATCTTTTTATTTGCCAGTCCTGGCAGGATCATAGTAACAACTTCAAGGGTTCTTTCGTCAGTAATTCGCCTTCCATTAATCATTTTAACTTCAATACCCAACTGCCGGGACATTTCACTGACCCATTTGCCTCCTCCGTGTACTAAAATTTTTTTACCCGGAATATTGGCAAAATTCTTCAGAAAGACATCCAGTTCATCCTTATCATCAATAACCTTCCCCCCTATTTTAAATATGGATAGTGCTTCAAACATTAGAAAGATTTTAAAATTTCCTGGATAACCGCCTGAGCAGAATATACACGGTTACCGGCTTCCTCAATTACAATTGACTGGGGACCGTCAAGTATATCATCCGCTATCACGACATTTCTCCTGACAGGAAGACAATGCATAACTTTAGCCTCTCTGGTATTGCTTATTTTTTCAGCTGTAATCATCCATTCCTTGTCGGTATTCAATACTTTTCCATATTCCCGGTATGATGACCAGTTCTTAACATACACAAAATCAGCGCCTTTTAGGGCTTTATCCTGATCATATTCCACTTCAACACCCTCCATGAAAGAATCAGATAACTCATATCCTTCGGGGTGGGTAACAACCAATTCATAATCCATCTTCGATGCCCATTCTACAAAAGAATTTGGTACAGATTGTGGCAAAGCTTTCGGGTGGGGTGCCCATGACATAACTACTTTTGGTTTATCAACCACCTTAAACTCTTCGATGGTGAGCATATCAGCCAATGACTGCAATGGATGACGGGTAGCAGATTCAAGGCTGATGACCGGCACACCTGCGTATTTAATAAGATTACTTAATAATTCTTCACTGTAATCAGCCTTGCGGTCAATCAGGCCGGGGAATGATCTTAATCCAATGATAGCACAATATTCACCAATCACCGCGGCCGCCTCGATAATGTGTTCGGCCTTGTTCCCATCCATTATTACACCCTCCTTAGTTTCAAGCGCCCAACCTTCACCACTGAAATTCATGACCATGACATCCATCCCAAGGTTAATGCCTGCTTTCTGTGTACTTAGACGCGTTCTAAGGCTTGGGTTCATAAAGATCAGTCCAAGGGTTTTCCCTTCGCCTTGTTGCTTGTATTGCGGATCGGGTGTTTTGCATGACCTTGCAGCATTGATCAATGCATTGAGGTCCTGAACATCTGCTATAGAAGTAAAGTTTCTCATTCTAAAATGCTATTCCCTTAATTTTTAATCCTGTGGTCTCCTCAAGCCCATACATTAGATTCATATTTTGAACAGCCTGCCCTGATGCGCCTTTTATAAGGTTATCGATTGTGCTGATCACCATTAAATGATCTTCAATTTTATCGATAAATAACTGACAATAATTTGTATTAACCACCTGTTTCAGGTCAATATTTGAATCATTGATGTGAACGAAAGCATCATCTTTATAGAATTCCCGAAAATCCTTTTTAACAGATTCAAGTGAAGCCTCAGTCTTTAAATACATCGTCGCTATTATACCTCTTGTGAAATTTCCCCTGTATGGGATAAAAAGCAGATTCTGGTTAAATTCCGGATCAGCCTTTTTCAGACTTTGCCGGATTTCCTTCAAATGCTGATGAGTAAATGCCTTATAAACCGACATATTATTATTCCTCCAACTGAAATGAGAGGTAGGACTTAACTTTTGTCCGGCACCCGTAGAGCCGGTAATCGCACTTATGTGGACATCCTCTTCAATCAATCCTTTTTTTGCCAGTGGAAGCAATCCCAATTGAAGGCATGTGGCAAAGCAACCTGGATTTGCGACATTTTTAGCTGAAACGATTTCAGATCTATTCAACTCAGGCAGTCCGTAAATAAATGTTCCGTATTTCTTTTGAACCTGGGGATAGCTATCCTTCAGTCTGAAATCCTGGCTTAGATCAATGATCTTTATTCCATTATCTATTTTACCGGATTGAAGGATTTTAAAAGATTCGTCATGGCCCTTACACAGAAACACAAGTTCGGCATTATCTTCTATATCCCTCACGAACCTAAGATTTTCGACATGAAAAAGGTCTGCATGCACAGATCCAATCGGATTTCCTGCATTGCTGTCGCTTTGCACATAGACTATTTCAACGTCAGGATGGTTAATCAGGATCCGGAGCAATTCACCCGCTGTATAACCAGCAGCTCCTATTATGCCAACTTTTATTTTACTCATCAATGTGGTTTACTTTTTTATAGATCATCGTTTGATTGGCCATTATTTTTGTAAATCCTTTCACATCATCACCAGACCATGCCATGTTCATCTCACCATAAGCACCAAATTCTGAGGACATCAAATCATGTTCAGATTCTATACCAAGGATAAAGAACCGATAGGGAGCGAGCCGGACATAGACCTTTCCAGACACAAATTTCTGGGTATCCTTTAAGAATCCCTCGATGTTTCTTGCCAGGGGATCAAGAAATTGACCCTCATGAATCATCATACCATACCAGTTAGCCAATTGTTCCTTCCAGTAGATCTGTCCTTTTGTCAGGTTATGTTTCTCAAGGTGCTGATGAGCTTTTATCACAAGCAGTGGCAAACCAGCTTCAAAGCCTACCCTTCCCTTAATTCCGATAACAGTATCTCCAACATGAATATCGCGTCCTAATGCCCAGGGTTCAATAAATTTCGATAGCTCAATTAAAGCCTGAAGAGGATCATCATAGTTGTTATCATTAAATCCAACAAGTTCACCTTTTTCAAAGGTCAGCTTAATGTCTTCGATCGATTCCGTTTTTAATTGTGTGGGGAATGCAGAGCCCGGGAGAAACTTATCTGAAGTCAGGGTTTCCTCACCACCCACTGAGGTACCCCAAATACCTTTATTGATGGAATATTTCGCCTTTTCCCAATCTAATTTAACATTATGCTTTTTCAAATAATCTATCTCATCCTGCCGGGATAACTTCAGGTCACGTATTGGTGTAATTATTGGTATTTCAGGAATCAGGATCCTGAATATCAGGTCAAACCTCACCTGGTCATTACCTGCACCGGTTGAACCATGTGCTACATAATCAGCATTAAGCTCCTTGGCTTTGGCCGCGATCATTTTCGCCTGAAATACCCTCTCTGAACTAACAGAAAGAGGGTAAGTACTATATTTCAGTACATTTCCAAAAACCAGATATTTAATACACTCATTATAATACTGCTGGGTAGCATCAATCACTTCGTGTTGTTTTGCTCCCATCAAAAGAGATTTCTCTCCTATTGATTTCAATTCATCTTCTTCAAATCCACCCGTGTCAACCAATACGGTATAAACATCCAGACCTCGTTCCTGTGAAAGATACTTAACACAATATGAGGTGTCTAATCCTCCACTGTAAGCAAGAATTACTTTTTGATTTTTCATTTTTTTATAGATTAAAAAATTCTAGGTATTATCTTTTGATTTTTGAATTCCTTTTAAAAGTACATGTTTTTTAAATCTGATCCACCTATC
>CBDUCT010000144.1:0-8555 GCA_965365715.1 uncultured Cyclobacteriaceae bacterium
CAAAAGCGAGGGCCGCTTCACTTTCGGCTTTATCAACCTGGGTGTAGGCGGCCGGGCTATGGCTATGGGAAATACCCAGGTGGCCATTACTGAAGATGTAAACAGCAGCTACTGGAACCCTGCAGGACTTACCGATATCACAAAAAAGTATGAGATATCCCTGATGCATGCCTCCTATTTTGCTGGAATTGCCAATTATGACTATATCGGTTTTGCCACGCCAATAGATTCCCTTAGCCATATTGGTGGATCAATAATCCGGTTTGCGGTGGATGATATCCCGGATACCAGATCCCTTTATGACGCCAATGGCGCGATCAATTACAATAATATCCGGTTCTTTACTGCGGCAGATTATGCCTTCCTTGTATCCTATGCACGTAAATTCCCGAAATTAAAGAACCTGTCGTTGGGCGGCAACTTTAAAATTGTGCACAGGAGAGTAGGCGAATTTGCCAATGCATGGGGCTTCGGCATAGATATTGGCGCTAAAATAATTCTTAAGAAATGGTATCTCGGGGCCATGTTCCGTGATGTAGTCGGGACGTTTAATGCCTGGTCACACAATTCTGAGCTTGTGGCAGATGTATATGCACAGACCGGTAATATAATCCCCGAGAATTCAATTGAAGTCACACTCCCGAGGCTCATCCTTGGTGTGGGGTATCAATTCTCAATTAAAGAAAAGGTTGGCATAATGCCTTCCATGGACCTGGAAATTACTTTCGATGGAAAAAGAAATGTCCCGCTGAATTCGGACTTTGCATCTGTTAATCCGCACTTTGGTATTGAATTCGATTACAAAAAGATAGGCTTTCTCCGTATGGGGGTTGAAAATATCCAGGAGATCAGGGATTTTGACGGATCTACCTACTGGTCGTACCAGCCATCTTTCGGTCTGGGCGTGCAGATCAAGATCATATCGGTTGATTATGCATTTGTTAATATCGGAGACTTTTCCGAGTCCTTATTTTCACATATTTTTTCATTGAAAATATCTTTTGATTAATGAGATCTGGTTCGACATATAGACCATTAACAAATATTGGACCTGCTCTGAAAAGATCCAGATCTCCCCGAAGTACATCAAAACGGAATTTCATTTATGGCATTAGCCTTATTATATTAACGGTAACAGTATTACCAACATGCATCCTCAATGCACAAGCCATCGGAAATGAATGGATAGACTTCGACCAGGAATACTACAAGATACCAGTTGGAAAGGATGGCATATACAGGATAAGCTATAATGATCTCCAGGATATTGGATTCCCGGTTACATCGATTGATCCGCAAAGATTACAATTATTTCACCGCGGGGAGGAAATTGCCATCTCCGTCGAGGGACAGGATGATGGTCAATTTAACACCCAGGATTTTATTGAGTTTTACGGACAACGAAATGACGGCACCCTGGATGAAAGGCTGTATGTTCCTTCTGAAGCTCAACCTCATAAATTATATAATTTATTTTCAGATACTACTTTTTATTTCATGACTTACAATATAAACGGCCAGAATGGAAAACGGATACAGGATTTTTATGAATCAAATACCGGGGGACTTCCCGCAGAACCCTACCATTGGGAGCAAAGAAGGATTATCCTTACCAATAATTATTCGGCCGGCTTATACTACCCGCTGGGATCCGCCACTGCAGAAAGCGTAAATGCACATTTCGATTATGGGGAGGGATTTACGGGATCCAGAATCCGAAAAGGCCAATCACAACTATATACTTTTGACAGCCTGGAATTTCGATATGAAACCGGTCCGGAGCCAAGATTGAATGTACTTCTGGCCGGAAGAACCAATTCAGGCCATAATACCCATATTGAGGCAGGTTCCCTTAGCACTTCGCTTCGTTCCTTGGGTTATGAAGAATTTCAATATGGATACAATGCTCTTTTTGAAGATACCCTTACCTGGACTGATATCAATACCCTGGGAGAATTATTTGTCAGGGTAACTGAGGAGGGGTATGTGGAAAGTGAATTAACCAATGTTTCAATCTCGTACATTGAATTGGAATATCCACAACTGTATAATCAAAATGGCCTCAGTTATAAAGAATACATCCTGGAGGAGAATCCAGGTGGAAAATCCTATGTGGAATTCTCCGGCATTGCTGATCCCGGGTTATTATGGGACATTACTGACCCAAATAATGTAGTGAACATTGGATATGACTCCCTTGCAGGATTAGTCCAGGCTATAATACCAAATACATCTGTTGGAAGAGTCCTGGCAAGTTCAGAAAACTCCTTTCCTATTTCTGATATCCGAAAGGCATCTATAAGAAGGATTAATGCAAATCCTACTAATTACCTTATACTTTATCATAATGATTTCACAGCAAGTACCGGCAACTATAATGATCCTGTTAAGGCATATGCAGCATACCGTGCTTCTCCGGAGGGAGGTGGTTTCGATACACTTTCTGTTGAGATCAGCACTTTATTCAATCAATACAGTTATGGAGAATATTCCCCGCTGGCCATACAAAATTTTTGCAGGGATATGGTATCAAATGGTGAACCGGAGTATTTATTACTTATTGGAAAAGGGTTAACGCTTAATTATCAATATTACCGTGGGTTGCAAACCTCAACAGAAGTTAAAGACTGGATCCCGACTGCAGGTTATCCGGGCAGTGATGTTCTGTTTACTGCCGGATTAAATGGTTCAGCTTACGGTCCGGGTATACCTACCGGCAGGATCACAGCCAAAAGTGCTGCTGAATTGGCCAATTACCTTGATAAGGTCAGGGAAGCTGAACTTTTTGAATTCGATGAAATGTGGAAGAAAGATATAATCCAACTCAGTGGCGGCACCTCTGCCGGGGAACTGGTAGGGTTCAGACAGTTCATCAATGAGTTCAAAGCCATTCAGGAAGACCTTTATCTGGGTTCCAATACATTAAATATTTACAAAGAAAGCAATAACAGTGTGGAGCTGATCAACATCTCTGAAGAAATCAACGAGGGCAAAAGCCTGATCCTCTTCTTTGGTCATTCCGCACCTAATATAACTGACATAGACATAGGCTATGTATCTGATCCGGCCATGGGCTATAATAACCGCGGGAAGTATCCTTTTATGTATATCAATGGATGTGATGCTGGTAATATTTTTACACCTTTCATGACATTCGGTGAAGATTGGATCGTTACAGGCCAGAAGGGCGCCACCGGTTTTTATGCTCATTCCGATGTTGGCTATACCAGTACGCTGAAAATATTCACCAGTATTTTTCTGGGAACCGGCTATGGAGATTCTTCCTTTATTGATCAATCCTATGGCAGGATACTGCAGGAAACTGTAAATCGCTTTTTACAAACCGTTCCTCCCTCGGAAAGAAATGTAGCTCAGATCCAGCAGAATGTATTGCAGGGGGATCCGGCAGCATTATTATTCGGGGCAAACCGGCCCGATTATTCCATTTCAAATAATGATATATCGATTATTTCAGTTGATAATGAACCAATCACAACCTTAACGGATTCATTTGAGATTGCCCTGGTCATTAGAAATTTTGGCAGGGCTGATGAAAAACCATTCTTTATTACTGTCGACCGGACCCTTCCGGATGGCACAATCTACAATCTGGATCCGGAATTATACAATCCGGTCTTTTATAAGGACACCTTATATTTCACCGTTAACAACAATATTGAAGGGGCTTTTGGCCTGAATCAATTCCGTATCACAATAGATCCTTTTGATTCTATCCCTGAACTTAGAAAAACGAATAATACAGTTGATTATAACTACTTTCTGCCAAAACTGGGGACACAAAACCTTTTCCCCTATAATTATTCAATTGTAGATATCAGTCCGGAGCAATTGGTTAGCCAGGCAACAGATGTTCTTGGTGATGCCAGGCAGTTTCTGTTTGAACTGGATACCATTCCCGGTTTTAGCAGTCCTGTAAAACAGAGCTTTTCTGTTTCACGGAAAGGAATAGCCCTATGGGATGCCGATCTTTTTCAGAATTTCAGTGATATTGACAGCACGGTATTTTTCTGGCGATCCAAATTTTCGGATGTTTTACCAGGGGAAGAAGACACGTGGTCAACGTACTCATTTCTGTATATAGAAAACGGCCCCGAAGGCTGGGCACAGAAAAGTGTACATCAGCTTCTGGAAAATACTTATGAAGGTCTTACATACGATCAGGGGAGCGGACAATGGGAATTTGCTACCTATGAAACTACCCTCGAAGCCACCACTTATGGCGCCAACCATCCGGACAAGACCTATATGGATGTAACACTCCTGCTGAATGGGATCCCATATATATATAATACCAGATATTGCACATCAAATTCCATCAATGCAATAGCTTTTGATGAAGTGACAACAAATCCCTACCTGGTTCTTAGGTTTGGACAATATGACATCCTCGACAGAAGAAGTTGCGGCCGCCAGCCCCAGGCCATCAATAATTTCCTGAACAATGAAATAACAGGCAGCCAGGACTACCTGACGCAATACATAGATGCCGTACAGCCAGGGGATCATGTCCTTATTTTCAGCATTGGCAATGTGTTATTCAATACCTGGACACCGGAAATCAAAAATAAACTGCTTGAAATTGGTGCATCCTCTGCCGTTCTTGATAATCTGAATGACGGGGATCCTTATATTATTTTGGGATATAAAGGAGCACCTGAAGGAACGGCAATTGAAATTACTGCCGATGGATCATCAGGTTCACCTTCTGATGAACAGGAGATCAGTCTGTCCGAAACCATCAATGGTTTTGCTACTTCGGGAAAAATGACTTCAGTGAAAATCGGCCCGTCTAACTCCTGGTTTACCTTTTATAACCAGGTGAAGGGTATTGATGATCCGGTTAATGACAAATACAATTTCCAGATATGGGGTATAAACCAGAGCAACGAGGAGACTATGTTACAATCCGGGATAACCATTAATAACCTGGATATATCAGGTATAAATCCTGTCTCGTATCCCTATTTAAGGCTGATCTTTCAAACTTCTGATACATCTATGCTCACGCCGGCACAGCTGGATAGCTGGATAGTAACTTATGAACCCATGCCCGAGGGCATACTTTACCCGGATGAAAGTCAGGAAATAGCGGATATTGAAAAAGATGAAGGAGAGCAGATGGATGCTACATTTGTGTTCCGGAATATCAGTGACAAAAATTTCAGTGATTCAATCCTGGTAATATATTCCGTTTTTAACCGGGAAGGGCGATTCAGAAAAACAGATAGTCTGCACCTTAAAGCACTGACAGCCAGGGAAGAGCAGAAATTTCCTGTCAGTTTCAACACGCTTGATCTGGGAGGTGCAAATGATCTGGATGTTGCAGCCAATCCGAACATCATTCCAGAAAGATATTTCAATAATAATTACCTGAACCTGGAGAATTTTGTAATGGTAAACAGGGATAATATTAACCCCATTCTGGATGTCGCCTTTGACGGAAGATATATTCTTGACGGGGACATTGTAGCTCCATCTCCCCTGATCTCTGTTATTGTAAAAGATGAAAATGAGATCCTGAGAAAGACCGACACCACCGGTGTAGAAATCTTGATCAAACCACCTTGTGAAGAGTGCTTTTTCGAAAGGATATCCTTTTCAGATCCGGCTGTAAGTTGGTCACCGGCCACAGAAAAAGCTGATTTCAAGGTAGAATATCAGCCTCCCCCATTTGAAGATGGGATATATACCCTTAAAGTCCAGGCATCAGATGCCAGCGGTAATTTGTCCGGCACCCAACCCTACCAGGTGAGATTTGAGGTGATCAATGAATCTCAGATAACAAATTTCTATCCCTATCCGAATCCTTTTTCAACTTCCACGAGGTTTGTTTTTACACTTACAGGGAGTGTTATTCCGGATCAGTATAAGATCCAGATCATGACCGTCAGCGGTAAGGTGATCCGGGAGATCATGCAGGACGAGATCGGCCCGATACACATTGGCAATAACATTACTGATTATGCCTGGGATGGCCGTGACGAATATGGGGACCAGCTCGCCAACGGCGTATATCTTTACAGGGTAATATTAAATTCCCCGGAACAGGAGTTCAAACATCGTGAAACTTCCGGTGACCGTGGTTTTACCAAGGGTTTCGGTAAGATGTACCTGCTTAGATAAACCTCGGCCCGATCTTATTTTGGTTGTATTCTTTATAACTCAACCTATCATTTACCCTTCTGCAGATTTGATATAACACCTAATCCCGGCTATCCTTATACCCTTTCCCAACCCTGCGAATTATCCCATTTTGGGAATATTTTTCATTTTAGGACAGCCGGTTAGTGCGAAAATGCCTTTTAACGCAATTGAGGGAATGTTTTCCCGGTTGGCACGCTTTTTCCATATAGCTATGTAACCTAAAACAAAAATACAAAGCTATGATACCAGTTAATAAATTAATGATCGTAGATGATGATGAATTGAGCAACTACATTACAGGGAAAATTGTAGAGCACTCAGGTCTGGCTGAGAAGGCCGACAGCTTTTACTCAGGAAAGGCTGCATTGAGGTACCTGAAGTCAAACAGTTCAATGCGACAGGGAGATTATCCGGATTTAATATTTCTGGATCTTAATCTCTATGATATGAAAGGCTGGGATTTTCTTTCAGAGTATATCAAACTAAAAGAAAGTTACAGGCGAAAGATCACTTTGTTCCTGTTGACCAATTCAATTGCTGAAAAGGACCGGGAGCAGGCCAAACAATTTCCATGTATTAAGGGGTATTTACATAAACCTCTGACCATGGGGATGATTCAGGAGATCGAGTTATATCTGACAAAGAATAATGAATACGTGTACAAATCATAGATTTATGATTATTAACTCCTTAAATATTGAGGAAGGGATCACTGCAAGTCCTTATTCATATACCAGAAATATGGGTTCAACCGCTAAAACTGTAACTATCCAAAACAATCAAACTACCTGTCAGGATTGGTCACCCTTCCGGCAAAACCCCACCTGAATGACTTTGTCAGGAAGGCAGCCGGTCGTGGTGACCTGGCAGGTAATTGAGGATCGGAGCTTTAAGGAGTCATGACCCTATCTATTTGATGCGCAATACCATTCACACCTTGTATATCTTTTAAATCAATGCTGGCAATTTTCCTTTCTCCCTGCATTATTGACCATTTAGGATAGTCTATCTTAACGAGTACAGAATTCCCATTCAACAAGGTAAGGATCATATCTTCCTTAACTCCATTCATAACAATATTTTCATTGACTAACAGATGATTCCTGATTATATCATTCAGGGATTCTGCAGGAATATCCTCGATAGTTGTCCAGGCAGGATTATTATCAAGGAAAGAGATTATAGCCTTATCTGTTGGAGCAAAAAAAGTATCAGGAATATCATCTGACAACAGGGCTTTAATTTCAGGATCAATATCCTGCCTTCCAAGGATCTCTGAAATCATGGAAAAATTATCGTTTACAGATAATTGATCCAAGATTGAGGGAATTTTTAAGACTGCTTTTATAGCTTGAATGTAGCCATTAGCCGAAGGCAGATCAGCTTCAAAAATAATATTAAGGTCATTGACCCAGAAAATGTAGTTATAGTTTATAAATAGGTCTATCGGGTTACCTGTTGTTTTTTCATGTAGCATGGTTTCGTAATACCCATTAGGCATAGTGAAAAGACTCCATCTGCCCGGCAGAACATGATATTGCAAAATTCTTCTCAGATCATCTTCAGGATACTGATCTAAATGCATAATTTTATTTTCGATACGAAATTTATCAAAAGAGATATGAATTGGTGCAAACACTGTATATGGCCCTTCTTCTTCCATCAGGTCTGTCAAATGTGTCTTGTGCATGGCGTACATAAAATCCTCGAGGTAAGGCAATGCATAGCCTATTTCCAGCAAATCAGTATCGGGTGGGTCAAAAGACCTGGGATCCGGAGGTGGACCCTCAACGGGAGGTATACATGCGTTGAAGAGAATCAACGATAATAGAATGTAAAAGATTTGCCTGACAATCTTTATCATTGCTTTAATTTAATTTATTTTATCAATTCCTTTTAGATTTTTACCACAATTTTGCTTTTTGCCATGTTATCTTGCATATATTGATTTGCCTCAACTATTTGCGGCATATGCCCTAATATAATTTTTTGGTTGATTTTACTGATAAAGCCCCAATTTGGGTATATTAAAAGCTCAATATCAGAAGTATCATCTTCGATGAATCAATGATTCTACTATTATAAAGCATTTTTCTTGGAGAAATGTTTTAATTTTTATTCTACCTTGTTTAGAAAATTTCTATAGCTCGAAGATTTGATCAATCTTTTGGTAAAATTAGAACTTAAGGATCAATTGAATAAGGCAGTTGATTGGCGATTGGAAAGGTTTTGATTTTAAGGCAAAGGTGAACTATCGTTACATTCAGGATCCATCGAAGTCAAAGTATTCATCTTCGTCGAGCTCCACTTCCGGCTTTTGATTTGCCTTTTTACCTTTCAGAAGATCCTTCAGTTCAAATGAACAATGGAAGCCTAGGCTATTTTTCAGC
>CBDUCT010000145.1:0-8552 GCA_965365715.1 uncultured Cyclobacteriaceae bacterium
GTTGATACATCCAGTCTCAATGATTGATATTCAAAAGTAAAAGTTTTTAAATCCATGTTATTCCGTCAGTTGTCTGAAATCCCTGCTAAATTCCGTTAAATTAAAATCTTCTCCCATTAAAATCAAAGCCGTATTGCCTGTTTTATCTTCAATGCGTCTAATATCAATCTTATCAAACACAGTCTGTACTGAAACAATACTGTGATCATCCAGAAGAACAAAACCTTTGATACGAATAGTCTGATAAATATATCGATTGATCAGTTGCCTTAAATTGACCAGATTAATGGTTCTGCCTGTTTTAAAAACCCTGGCATTCAGGGTAGGAGGGCCTGCACCTTTTAATCCGGCTGGTCTCATATTTTTTGAGCTATTTTCGGTTCTATACTTACCAGTTTCATACTTATTGATAATCGCATTTATCTCAACTCTGCAGTATTCTGTTTCTATTACATCAGCCAGCGGGTTTATTTCCTGAACACTGTCTTTTACTGAAAGTAAAGTAGTTGAGTCCACAAGGTCGGTCTTGTTTAAGAAGATGAAATCAGCTACTGCGATCTGGTGTTTTATCCTGGTTAGAACGGGCAGCATCCTATGATAATTGAGGGTATCAACTATACACCAGCATGTTGAAAGATAAACCAGTTCCTTTAATTCTTCAGATTGGAGTATTTCTGAGATGGCGATCGGATCTGAGAGGCCTGAAGATTCCAGTATTACCAGGTCAGGTTTTTCATCTTCCACAAAACTTTTCAGCGATGCCACAAAATCTCCAAGTAAGCAAACGCAAAAAACCGATCCATTATTAATTTCCAGTATTTCAAAGGATTTTTGAAGATTCCTGAGTTCAACTCCATCAATATTGGCAGGTGCAAATTCATTTTGGATTATACCGATTTTAAGATGGCCATTATTTTGCCCGATAATATGCTTCAGAAAGGTTGTTTTACCCGATCCGAGAAACCCGGTCACCAGATAAAATGGTATAATATCCATTTATATCATTTTTATAATTTTATCATACCCTTCAATTTTGAGATATGGGCAGGAGTAGTCCCACAACATCCGCCAATAATATTGGCTCCAGCATCAATAATGTTTTGAACATAGGAAGCCATTTGTTCAGGTGTCTCAGGGAATACGGTTTGCCCGTCTTGATAAACTGGAATACCGGCATTGGCATGGACCAGAATAGGAATATCCGGATCTGCATTACGAATTTCTCCGACTATGCCGATCATATCCTCAAAACCATTTCCACAATTGGCGCCGATTATATCAATTTTTTCTGATTTTAGTTGCTGGACCATGTCTGAGGGAGAAAATCCCATCATGGTCCTGAATTCATCTGTTTTTGTTTTTTCAAAGGTCATCGTACATATTACTTCCAGATCTGTAGATGATCTTGCCGCTTTGATGGCTGTTCTGGCTTCTTCAATGTCAGACATTGTTTCGATAATAATTGCATCGGCCTTTCCATCCTCTAATCCTCTGGCCTGCTCTGAGAATGATTCAAAAAGCTCTTCCTGGGTGATTTCTCCCATCATAAGTATTTTCCCTGTTGGTCCAATGGAACCCAAAACATAATGATCAGGTCCGGCTGCCTTTCTTGATATCGATGCCGCTGCCTTATTCAGTTCATAAGCTTTATCTTCCAGGCCATAATGTGCTAGTTTAATACTACTGCCCCCAAAGCTGTTGGTCTCAACCATATTAGATCCAGCTTCAATATAACTCCTGGCAATATTGAATACCTCTTCAGGATGCTCCAGGTTCCAAAGTTCGGGACATTCCCCCGCCTTAAGTCCTTTGGCCTGTAGAAAAGTTCCCCAGGCACCATCAGATACCAGTATTTTCCCCTTTTTTAATGCTTCTGTAATTGTTCCCATTTAAATATCTTTAATCCATTCCTTAATAATTTCGACGTCCGGGACCTCACCCTGTGTTTTTAACTTGTATTCAGCGACAATGATAGCAGGTGTATTGAGAATACCGTATGATGCCAGTATCTTTTCATCAGTACTTGTCGTGATTTCAAGATCTACTCCCGTTTCATTGACTGCTATCATCACATTTTTTTCGGCATGAAGGCATTCTTTTTTGGATTTACCCAGGATCAGGATCTCTCCCTTCTTGGACTTAATTTTCAATTTTAACTTCTCGTTGATCCGTTTTTGTATTGCAGCGATCAGATCATTCTTAGGAGGGATTTTAGAAACAAAGGAGATCTTTCCGTCAATACATATGGTAGGTATATTCTTGACCATGAGTGAGGACATAAAAGAAATGCTCTCCATTTTTTTAATGGGGTGCTCCCTCCATTCAACAATTCCTTCAAAATGAGGAGCAATTTTTTTAACGGCCTCAACCATATACTGGCATGGTGCACAGGACTCAGAATCAAGGGTTATTATGTCTACAATTACCTTATCGGTCTGACCATAATCCTTCATATTTAAAAGATCCAGGCTTGTACCCTCAATATCCATCGTCCGGACAACATCCCGGGTATAATTGTCATAAACTACCTCTACAATAGCTTCCAGGTTTTCAGGTGGTGTATCCATGGGCAGGTCGCATCCGGGCGACAAAATAAACCCTTCTTTTCCACCAATATCAATGCATTCAACAGCTTCTTTCTGAGCATCCTCTTTTGAACCGAGCAATAGAACCAGGGTTAATTTCAGATTACCTCCAAAGCTCAAATTGTACTTTAATGACATTTCTCTTACATAATCGAGGGGTATATTCTCATCAATAGATATATTGTCTGGCTTACATTTGCACATCTCCTCAATATTTTGCTGCGCATGACCACAAACAAAAAAGGAGCTATAGACTTTTTTGGACTTTATAAACTGAAAGGTCTTACTGACATATGGCGTTACAAAGGTTTCAAAGGAAACAGGATCTATCTGACTGGTCATGGGATCAACAATGGCAATAACATCACAGCCAGCCTCTATATAATATCCGGTTAAAGCATCACTTACCTTAGATGTAAATTTCATTAATTCATGAACCATTCCAGGATCTTCCATCATCCTGACAAAAATTTCAGTACCCAGAAGGTGTAATCCCATTGTAAAAGGACCTGTGATTAATCCATATAAGGCAACATCCGGATATTTTTCTTTTAATATTTGGGTAGTTTTAATTACTTCCGGGATTCTGCCATCTTCTTTTTTGGGAATGGACAATTGTTGGAGAGAGATTCCATTTACCATTGGATGAGATATAACAGCCGGAGGGGCGCTTTCACTCCATTTTAATTCGCATCCAAGAGCTTCAGCCTCTATCTGAAGATCAAATACAACCGGGATACCATCTGGTTTGTACCTTTCTATGGCAGCACTAAGGCCATTGACCATGTGGGTTGAAGATTTCAGGTAGTCTTCGGCATTTATACCAATAAGCTTCCCTCCGTGACATCCTACAAAAGGTACCCATGGAGTTCTATCTATTTCTTCCCGTTTAAAAGCCTTAAATATATATTTTTTACCCATTATCGAATATTTTTCTCTATGAAGATCCGCAATATCTATAAAAAAACCAGACCCCAATATTTAATTGCCCTGTTTAATAAAATTATTCCATTTATTAAAAGCCCTTCGATTGATTTCTGGCTATATTAATCACCTCTCTGATATTTTCCGGTGGAATATCACTTGTTAATGCGTGTGATGGGGAGAAAATATATCCTCCCTGTACACCCAGTTCCTCCAGCAATTTGTAACTTGCACCACGTACCTCTTCAAGGGATCCAAATGGAAGTGTGTTTTGGATACTCAATCCACCCAGGAATGATATCTTTCCATGATAACTATTAAAAACATCATAAATATCCATGACCTCGGGCTGAAATGGGTCAAACACGTTGATCCCTACATCTATCATATCCGGGATCAGCGATTCAACCTTTCCACAACAATGTTGTCCAATATACAGATTTTCTGCTTTCGCAGCATCGCACATCCGTTTCAATCTTGGTTTGATAAATTGCCTCCAGAGATCCCCTCCAATTAAAAGCCCGTTCTGACCGGCCCAATCATCTCCAAATCTTACCCCATCAAGCCCCCTGATCTTAGCAGATTCCTGTATAAGTTTTATATTGAATTCGGCAATATTATCCAGTAGGTCATGAACAAATTCCGGTTCCATTAACATCCATAGCATGAGATTTTCCATACCCACCATCGACCATGCGCGTTCAAACAAAGCAAATCCTATAGATAAAAAATGAAAGTGGTCAGGAAAATCGGATTTATTTTGCTCTATATATTTAAATACAGGCAGTTCATCTATTGAAGGAAATTGAAATCCTTTAAGACTCGGTTTATCAATTGGGTATCTGTCAACTATTCCAAGCGTTCTGTCTTTCGTTTTGTTCCAGGTTACACCAAAATAATCTTTGAAATACCCGGGTCTGACTTCAGTCCAGCCGCTATTGGTTTGTGAGAAAACCACGTAGGAACCAGTGTCTAATATCTCATCGAAAGTCCCTCCCAAAAAACTTCGGTACTTTTCTTCTGCCTCAAGGGTAAAGCGGATTACATAAGGTACCGGAAAGCATTTCCCGAAAGTGATCGCTTTGATAAAAGACTCTTTTTTCGTCATATCATGCTACCAGTGAATTTAGGTATTCAACAGCACCCTGGGGGTCCGGTGAGTAAAAATCTGCACCAATCTTGTTTTTAAAATCCTCGCTGACGGGCGCCCCTCCAATTAATACGCGTGTTTCAGGGGATGCAGCTTTTACTTCTTTCAGGATCTGTTCCATATTTACCATGGTAGTAGTCAACAAAGCAGATAATCCAACATGGCTTCCCGGATTTTCTTTTATTGCATTGACAAACTTTTCTGCACTTACATCAGTACCAAGGTCCACAACTTCCCAGCCATTTCCTTCCACCATCATGGATACCAGGTTCTTTCCAATATCATGCAGGTCCCCTGCAACTGTACCAATTATAAATATGCCACTTCGTTTAACATCACCCGATTGGAAGAATGGTTTAAGATGCTCTATGGCTGTGCTCATAGCCTTTGCTGACATTAATACCTGGGGGACAAAGACTTTATTTTCCCTGAACTTTATACCAATACGTTCCATCCCAATAACCAATCCTTTTTTTAGAATTTCTTCAGCACCCAGTCCTGTATCGAGTGCTTCTTTTGTCAGTTCGTCAGCACCCAATTGCCCTTTCATATCAGGCGGATAGGGTGATTGCTCATTTATCTTTCCAAATTCTACACAGTAAGCGATTTTTTCTAAAATTTCACTCATAATCTATGAATTATAATTAATATTTATTTGATGATTTTCTTATTGCCATCAGATTTTCTACTGGAGTATTAACTGTAATCTCACAACCTCCTGAAATTATATGTTTTCTACCCTTTTCTTTTTTCATGATCTCGCCTGTCATGATCTCTATCTGCTCTGATGAGTTATTCTGGATCAAAACCGGATCGATATTTCCGCAGCGTATCACATCAGGCCCAATTGTTTCATAGGCATTATCCATATCCACCTGCCAGTCGATATCAAGTATATCCATGCCGAGGTCCTTTATTGACGGTAACAAATGACTTATATCACCGCATATATGCAACTTCACTTTTCCTCCTTCTTCATGAATATAATTAATGATATCCCGGTGCCTTTCCTTCACAAAAGCATCATAAGTGCCTCTGTCAATTTGAGAGCATATTGCATCCCCCATGCCAATGATATCACATCCCTCAAGGATCTGTAAGCGTGCAAATTCCTTGGCTGTTACCACACATTTATCCATTAATATATTTACAAAGTCAGGATCTATCATCATTTGCATCAGCATTTCACTAACACCTGCCAAATCACATGCTTCAGCCAAAGGGCCTTCAATCCAGCCTATTAACGGAACATTCCCATTTAATCTACTAGCAAAATATTTAGCCCCTTCGATTCTATCACGGGTTCGTTCTTCTTTATAAAGATCCGGATTTTTTAATCTTTTGGCGTCCTCAAGACTCTTTACGATTATTTCCTCGCATTTTGGAACTGCTTCATCCGGGAAAGAAACTTTAGCTCCGAAGGCTGAAGTTTCCCGATAAGGGTCTGAAATAAGGCCAACAAGGTCGGTGTCAAAATATTCCATGGCCTTTATATTACAATCAACCAGAACGCGGTAATCAGAAGCAAATTCACGATAGGTTTTCTCGCTGAACCTGGCAGCAAAATGCATTAATATTGGTCGGAACAGTTTCTCTGTTTCGAGATCCAATCCATTCAGAAGTCTGTCAAACTTTTCCTTTTTAGTCATGGTCAGTTTCTTTCCACATCTGATATTTCATCAGCCTCTATCCAATTACTTTATATATCGTATTTCAAAGTGCAATTTTATTAATACTATCCAGTTAAGACAGCATGGAATGTTATCATTAAAAATAATTTATTTAACCATGCACCTTTTTGATGGTTTCGATCATGGCAATAATATTACCTACCGGTACATTCGCCTGGATATTGTGTACAGTATTAAAAACATATCCTCCATTTTTGCCAAATATCCTTAAATTCTCTTCTACCTGATTAATAACTTCCTTTTCTGTTCCAAATGCTAATACTTTTTGCGTATCAACCCCCCCTCCCCAGAAAGTGATTTTGTCCCCATAGGTGTCCTTGAGATGTTGCGGATCCATCCCCGTGGCATTGATCTGGACTGGATTTAAAATATCAAAACCAGCTTCAATAAAACTGTTGATAAATGGTTCTACAGCCCCACATGAATGTTTGAATGTTTTCCAGTTGGTATTTTCATGTATCCAGTTATTGATCTTTTTATAATAAGGGAGATACATTTCCTCAAGTGTGTCTATTCCACAAAACTGGGAATCCTGAGTCCCAAAATCTGTCCCGCATAAAAAGGCAATATCAACTTTATCCCGGACAACACCATGGATTTTCTCAAGGTTGGCTAATGCTATATCACTCTGTTTACTGAATATCTCATGTATGTAATCAGGACGCATAATGACGGACATATACCATTCGGCAATATCCCTGATGCCTTTCGGATTTTTAAGATTCAATCCGGGTACTAATGCGATATCCCCAAAGGCAGTTCCACCAAAATTGGCGATTACAGCCTTATCTGTATCTTCAACTTTTTTAATTTCCTCCTGCCAATACTCCAGGTCTTCATCAGTAATTGGATTGAATTCTTCCAGATTATCATCGGGATCCAGTTTAGATTCATCAATAGGTTCCTGGCGAATTACCGCATCAAAGAAATAGCTGGCTTTGGGCATCTTAGCGCTGGCCGGGGCTTCCAGGTCACCTTCCGGATGAATGAGCAGATTCCCATCATCATCGAAGGAAGTATTGAAGTCCTTAGGAACCAGCACAGTCTGACCCCAGAATGTCCTGAACTCTTTCAATTCACCGCTGTTATAAATGCCGAACATATTATTTTTCGGACTTAGTCCGATAACATCAATTTGAAGGGCTTCCATCAGCTCAGGATCTATTTCACCAAGCATTTGGTAAGGTTCTATAACTCTAACAGGTCGTTTTTCGAAGCCAAAATGATCTCTTAGTCTTTCGATGGCTAAAACATGAATACCTGTAACAGGAGTAGCTCCAAAGTCAACTGGCGTTCTATCCGGGGAATTGTGTGCAATAGCATTTAGGGTTCTTTCCTTTGAAGTCATTCTGAAAAAGTAAATGTATGTTAAAAAATGTTGATCAAATATAACTATTTTTCTTCTATTAGATGTGGGGCATTAATTATAATAATCATTGAGGATTTTTTGAATCTCCCGATGAATTATTGGAGAAGTATTGGGGCCGAGTGAATTGATTTCACCATATGGAGCCTCTTTTTGGCCGTAGGTATAGGGAGGATTCTCATCCCATTCGCTTTTTGGAATTATATAACCCAATTCATCATTTCCAAGACCTATAATGAATTTGTATTTTCCTTTCATTAAATCTCTCGAGACAGGGATTTCAATGGGGTCGATCTTGAAATCCTGACCTTCCGGGGATCCGATGCCTCCGTTTATAAGCTCAGGATATACTTCGCCGGGATACGTTAGGAAACTGGCTGGTCCTATAGTGATATAGGCAATTTCTGTCCGCATATGGTTCCATTTACTATAGCCTCTATTCAGGATCCCGAGTGCAGCGCCCAGTTTAAATAAGGGATTCTCAAGGGGAAGATCAAAAGTTTTTGCGGAGAGCCCGATTCCACCGCTGATTATTGTGTCATTCGATTCATACAATGCCTTTAAAGCATGAAAAGCTATTTGCTTTCCCTGTGATTCGGCTTTGTCAAAATCAGGTTTTAAATATACCCGGTCTGACCAGGGATCTTTTACCGGAAAATCAGGTAATGTGGTCATTAGTCCACCTATAGCTCCATTTATATAGATTGCAGTACCTCCAAGTCCCTCCATTATCAGACTATCATTTGCATAAACTCCGTTCTCCACAGCTTCCCGTACATAATGAGGAAAATCAGAAGTAATCAACAGGTTTTTGCTCCATAAGGTCTCAGGATGGT
>CBDUCT010000146.1:0-8551 GCA_965365715.1 uncultured Cyclobacteriaceae bacterium
ATAAACGCCTAGAGTTTGCAAATTGACTTCTCCCCAGCCTACCCCGGCAGTAGGGATCTTAATGAATGGTTCAATCTGCAAAGCTCCTTTTCTACCCAATTGGTACTGGTATCCAACTGAAAAATTCACAATTTTAAAGGGATAAACACTTGTTTTATCTGTTCCCCAGTGTTGGGGCAACTCCGGGTCTTCCACCTCGTACTCAAAATAATAATCCTCTTTCAGGAGGATATAGGTAGAAGCACCGCCAGTGACAAAGAACTGGTGCCTTCCTTTCATCAGGAAATTGTATCTCATATTTAGTGGGATATCCAGCATAACACATTCACCATATGCCTCATCCGCGGCGATGCCCTTTTTCCAATAACGTGGGGGAGCATGATAATCCTCCCCATAGGCTTCATATTTGTTATTTACCCACGTTATACCTGTATTTATCATAAACCTCCTGGATACCCCCACTTCAGCCATGAAATTCCAGCGGATTCCCGGTGAAACAAAATTCCCCATCCCCACGGTGCTGAAATCAGGGCTGAAGCCTGCTCCAAGGGTAAAAAAAACTTTGTATCGGTCATTCCCAGTGTTATCGATAACAGGTCTTGCCTCAAGTCGACCCGGATCTTTCAGGTAGCCAATAGAGGAACCATTAAATAATGGGACCAACATGCTGGGAACCTTATAAGCAAAAGACTCGGAATTAACTGTTTTCTGTTCGCTATTTCCAGTCATGGTGAAACCTCCTGAAGCCACAGATTCCCCATTGAAATCCGTTTGAGTATTACCGTAAATTGCTTGTTCGTTTTTGGCCAATTCACCCGGGGAGATAACGGTAACCATCCTATTTGAGGATGAATTTCCGGGGGCTATATCTTTGGTATTTCCAGGATTCAGACTGACAGTTTCCAATTCCGTATTGGATTGGGGATTTACATATTGATCGAGTGTCTTTTCAGGTTTCAGAATATGATCGTTCATTGTTTTGGAACTGGCTTCTGTTTCATCAATTTGATTTACGATGGCAAGCTCCTGAGTTTTAAAACCTGAAAACTCATCAACGGAATACCACCCCAGTGGAATCACCAGAAGTAAGGCTAGCAGTGGCCAGATCTTCTTCAGAAGGGAAAAAAAGGAGAAGGCAACAGGCATTTCACTATCCAACAGGGCTTCCATTTTCTTCCAGTCGCCTTCCCTGAACTCAATATCATAATTTTGAGCTCCTTTCTTAAAGAAATTTTCTAAACTATCCTTGTTTTGATCGTTCATAATCTTCCAGGAAATATTCCTTTAGAATAATTCTCATATTTTTCTTGGCCTTGGCCAGGTTCGATTTAGAGGTACCCACTGATATATTCAGCATGGCCGCTATTTCTTCGTGTTTGTATCCTTCTATTACATATAAATTAAATACAGTTCTGTATCCGGGAGACAGTTTCCGGATAAGTTCCAGGATCTCATTATAGGAAATATGGGATAATATATCCTCACCGGATGAATGCACCTGCTCTTCATGCAGGTCATTCATCAATTCAATTTTTTTTCTTTTAAAATTATTAATGCATGAATTGATCAGAATCTTTCTAAGCCATGGCGTAAATGGTTTTGAAAGATCGAATTTTTTAAGGTTCTTGAATATTTTCATAAATGCCTCATTTAGAACTTCAACCGCTTCATCCCTGCTATCTGAATACCTAAGGCATATACTTAAGCTATAGGCATAAAAATGTTGGTACAGATCTCTCTGACTTTTCCTGTCATTTTTAATGCAACCCTTTATGAGGTTGCGTAACACAAGTTTTTGATCTGGTCCCAATCGGTATCTTTTAAATTAAAAGCTTTCTGAAGATTAAATTTTTCGTTCCAATTACCCATTTTTACAGACAATACAAGGGAAGTCGTCCGATGGTTGCCTCTGAGACATTAATATTTCGGCACTTGATCTTTAGATAAGAACCTTGCGCCCACGTTACTGAAATATTTACAAGGTTTCCCGGGAAGTGGGATAAAATAATGCAGCCGGTAACCAGCTGCATTACCTGTATGGTGTATTGTAACTAATTTTTTTCGAAGGTCAGAAAATCTGTTCCTCCATTACCTCCACTAACATCCACCAACTCAATTTTACTAGCTGTAACTGAGAGAATATCCCAGTCATCGTTGAGGTCCTCAAAATCATTAGTGAGGTTAAATAGGATGTTGAAATCCAAATCATCCGGGCTGTCGTCGCTGCTATTGCTATCCGAAATGCTCCAGGATCCCTCATAGGTATTTGTCCCATTACTGCTGGTCAGAATCCCATTCTCATTGAACACAAAGTCATATCCGGAGAAATGGTTTAATTCATCCTTTCCCGAATCGATGAATTTGGTGATTCTCCAATTCCCTGAGGTCATGTTATCCTCTATTTCCTGCATGGAAGGAAGATCCGAACCGATTTCTTCATTATCGGAACAGGATATTATTCCAAGGCTGAGAACTAGTAGGATTACCCATACATGTTTCATCTTTTGATCTTTCATTTTGTCTGGTTTATGTTGTTTTTATTATTCTTTTACCTTGCAGGTGCTCAGACCAAATGGTGCGTACAAAGGACAAAAACTGAACAGACTGGTCAGTACAAATATTCCTGCAAGAGCAAGAAGCACAATACCCAAAGTACCTGTAATGACGTTTGTAAAATAAAGTGCTGCAATGATCACGGCGACTATCACTCTGATAATCCTGTCCGCATTTCCCATGTTTTTCTTCATCTTTCTATTTTTTTATGTTAATAAATATTGAACAAGAATAACTATGGCAGTAACTATTCCAATGCATAAGACACACACCGAAACGAATTTTATTGCTTTTTTACTACCCATAGTTCTACAAAGATGAGATAGGGATAATTAGCAAACAGTGACTGAAGTCACAACTATAATATTTCTATACTGCTGGTATGTTGCCGGACCTTACCTTCTCCTTCCAGTCTTTTCATAACCCTGCTGATCACTTCCCTCGCAGTGCCCATATCGTTTGCGATTTGCCGGTGGGAAATCTTCAATGGGTTTTTTCCGGTTAGTTGATGTTTTTTCTTCAGATAATCGTACAATCGCTGGTCCATCTTGTTGAATAGTAGATCGCTTATCGTTTCCAGCAATTCGCTGTATCTTAAATTATACAACTGAAAAAAGATTGAATTAAAATCCGGGAATTGCCGGATCCATTGGTCAATTTTCTCAACCGGAAGGAGTATTGCCGAAGTGTCCTCCTCGGTAATGGCATAAACACGACTCGGTTCGTTCTTGAGGCTTGCAGAAAATGACATTATACATGATTCATTGGGCTGTATGTAATACAGGAGAAGATCTTTGTCCTCATGTCTTGAAAACACCTTTATTAGCCCCTCTGTAACGATCGGAATTACTTTGACATATTGCCCTGCCCTTAGAATTGTAGATCCGGAGGGAATTTCCTTAAATATTGCCACTGAAACAATTTCGGCGATCAGGTCATCGCTCAGATGTGGAAAAAGCTGCGATATTATTGATTTATCAATCATCATTACTTTTTTCTTTAAGATATTACCAAGTTAATGGATTGCAGGGAGAAAATCAGTTGAATATACAAGTTTTAAACCCGATTATTGTATGCCAGATCATATCCTGACGAAATTGTTAATAGTCTTCGAAAGGACTGTGGAACTTTTTTCATTCATTTATCTTTTCAGGATAATGTAATTTTTATTTACCAGTTATAGCTTTTTCAATGTCCGATAATTGATCCCTGCTGGTATTAAACGATCTGATGAACAAATCAGTTTAAATAAAAACAGTTGACCCGGATTTAAAACTAATTTATTAGCTAAGGCAACCTTTTGAAAAGATCACTTGTATTGGGAGTAGTTAGAAAATCTTGATCAGATACTTATCAGCTCATCGATCTTTAAGATCCCCCGACTTTCTTTCGGGAGATGTATTAAACACATTATAACTTAAACTTTATTATTATGAAAAAATGGATCATACCCCTTCAGACTAAGGTCTTAGCCATAATTCTTGGAATTTTGATCCTGGGCGGCTGTAACGATGACGAAAACACTGACCCACCTGATCTGGAGAGTATCAATAAGACTTCTGGTGATTACCTGGTAGATGGGAACAACCAGAGTTTGTATATTTTCACCTTGGATGTGAACGGTTCCAACAACTGTTCGGGTAACTGTCTGGATTTATGGCCCGTATTTTATGAAGATAATCTAAATCTTGGTCCCGGGCTCAGTTCAGAAGATTTCGGAGAAATTGTACTGACCGATGGGACAAAACAGGTCACCTATCTTGGCTGGCCCTTGTACTATTATTCACCTGCCGGTGATGGAAATCTGGAAACCCCGGGATCAACTTCTGGAGATGGAGTAAATGGGGTTTGGTTCCTGGCCAAAGAATATTCGGTAATGATTGCAAACGCTCAGCTGACAGGATTAGATGGGAAAAATTACCTGGATGATTATACAGAAGGCAATGGAATTTCTCAGTTTTTTGTGGATGGTGAGGGAAGGACACTTTATGCATTCATAAGGGATTACATGGATCAGAATAATTTCACAGCACCGGATTTAAGTAATGACGGTGTTTGGCCGATATTTCATGATGATCTGGAGGCCTTGCCAAGTTCCCTGAATGCATCCGATTTTGGAGAAATCGATGTTTTCGGTGAAATGCAACTTACGTTTAAAGGCTGGCCCTTATATTATTTCGGACAGGATGAAGACCGGGGGGAAACAAAAGGAGTCAGCGTGCCTGCGCCTGGTGTCTGGCCAATTGTAAACCTTAATTTAGATTCTGCCCCCCCTGCTCCAAATGTTAAATTGTCGGAAGATGAGGTACTGGGAAATATCCTGGTGGATGCACAGGGAAGATCTTTGTATTTCTTTACCAGGGATGTAAACGGTGATAACCACTGTGCAGGAAACTGTGAATCCTTCTGGCCTGTCTTCTATGAGGATGAGATCATCCTGAAAGAAGGGAGTACCCTGAAGCAATCTGATTTTGGGACCATTACCTTGTCCGATGGTACAACTAAACAGAATACATACAAAGGATGGCCATTATACTATTATTCCCCCGGCGGAGATGGTGTAGTTGAGGATCCGGGAGAAATCTCAGGGGAGGGAGTAAATTCCGTATGGTATATTGCCAAGCCAGACTACAGCCTCATGATCGCGGATGATCAATTGGTTGGTAATGATGGGAAAAACTATACTTCTGAGTATATTGAAGGTGAAGGGATCACCAAGTATTTCGTCGATTCCATGGGCAGGACTTTGTATATATGGGTAAATGATGCTAAGGACACCAATAATTTCACGGCTCCTGATTTCAGTAACAATGGCGTATGGCCTATTTTTTATGCGGAGATCCCCAATCTTCCATCTGGGATGAGCATGGATGATTTTGGAGAGATAATGGTACATGGTGAAAAACAACTTACTTATAAGGGATGGCCTTTGTATTACTTTGGACAGGATGAAAACAGGGGGGAGAATAAAGGCGTAAGTGTACCGGCACCAGGAATTTGGCCTATTATCAATAACGAAACACAAGCTGCCCTTTAGGAGGCAGGCAGTATAACTGATATCAAAAAATATGTACAGTAAATAAATCCCTGTGCATATTTTTTCATTCTATATTATTCTATTTGGGGACAAAATGAAATTCGTGCATATCACTGCCATTTTCAAAAACATACCACAATTCGTCTTTGGTAAGTTTAAGAATATTGTAATCTGATGTTGATACTGTTGTAGTTTCTTCAGTCAGATCGACGCTGCCCACTCCTGTAATATTAATTTGCTGTTTGTCATTATCAAAAGTCCAGGCTCCGTTCTCTGTAAATGGATTACCATCCTTGTCAATATAACTTCGGGTCAACGATCCCCCATCGACAAAATTCTCTTCGAATGCACTGATCAACAGCTGGGTCGTTTCGTCATTTCCATTCCTAAAATAGGACTCGAGCCTCCATCCATTTTCTGTCAGACGTTTTGAGGCTTTGCTTACCAATCCTCCCTCATCATATTTTTCACAGGAACTGGTTAAAATGACTATCATTCCAAAAACAATTAATCCATGAATTTGCTTCATAATTGTTTTCATAGCTTTTTTTTGGTTTAACTTGATTATTTACGATAAATTTCAATTTTTATTGTATACCCTGATAGCTCGTTCGAATTTATCAATTTCATAAAAACGATGAAAAAATATCATTAAAGGCATTTTATTTACAAATTTTATCAAATTAATACAATGTCATTTTTTATAAATTAAATATTTCTGATCAAAAAAAAGTAATGCAGACCCGAATGAATTGCTGGATATATAATGAATCTAATTGGTCCTGATGGTTTGTTCAGGAAGACCTCTATTAATCACGATTCCCCGGATAAAAGAATGATGCAAAAGCTTATTGATTCAGTAAAATAATATTAAATTTATCAGATCATATTTGGCTTATTTTTCTATATGAAATACTCTCTGATCTTGTTTTTTATAATGGCATTGTTTCATGCCCTGACATGTCAGGAATCTGTACAAAATGATTATTCAGAATACATACTCACTCCTGCTCCACCCCCGTCCCCAAGGATCCACGGCCCGAAGGTATACGGAGTAAGACCGGGCAATCCGGTTATCTACAGGATCCCCTGTACTGGGGAACGTCCGATTGCCTTTAATATAGAAAACCTTCCTCAGGGCCTAGTGCTAGATAGCAATAAGGGAATAATCACAGGTTCATTACCCGATCCCGGCTCCTATAATATGGATATTTGTGCCAAAAATTCAAAAGGTGAATTCTGCCGGAAGCTTACAATTAAAGTAGGTGATAAACTGGCACTTACACCCCCGATGGGTTGGAACAGCTGGTATATACATTATGACAGGATAAGCGACCAGCTGATGCGTCAGGCTGCAGACCAGATGATAGCGACCGGCATGGCCGATTATGGTTATCAATACGTAAACATCGACGATTGCTGGATGGTCAAGGTGAAATCAAAAGATCCGGATATAGGTGGGGCAACCAGGGAGAAGAACGGTAAGATCAAAACCAATGCAAGGTTTCCTGACATGGGCTCCATGACGGATTATATCCATTCAAAAGGATTGAAAGCAGGAATATATATTTCCCCTGGCCCCAGCACCTGCGCAGGCTACGAAGGCAGCTATAACCACGAACAATTGGATGCGAAGACTTTCGCGGAATGGGGGTTCGATTTTCTAAAATATGACTGGTGCAGCTACCGTAAAAAAGCAGGAGGCAAAACTGTGGAGCATCTTAAAAAGCCTTATCAGAAAATGTGGAGCATATTATCTGGTCTTGAGCGGGATATAGTATTGAATCTATGCCAGTACGGTATGGGAGATGTCTGGATATGGGGCGCTGAAGTGGGCAATTGCTGGCGCACGACCGGTGATCTTGGTCTTGAGATGCGGCAAGGCCTGCCAGGTTTTTATTCGATTGGCATGAGAAACGCGGAACATTGGGCCTATGCCCAACCCGGGGGATGGAATGATCCTGATTATATATTGATTGGATGGGTAGGTAATGCCCGTGAGATGGCAGAAGGCAAACCGACAGATCTTACGCCTTTTGAGCAGTATTCCTATATGTCAATGTGGAGTCTGATGGCAGCACCTTTGATCTTCAGCGGGGATATGGCTAAACTCGATGCCTTTACCTTAAATGTCCTGTGCAATCATGAAATTATTGAGGTGAACCAAGACCCTCTGGGCAAACAAGCCAAAATTATTCGCAAAACTGAAACTGAATTTGTGCTGGCCAAAGAAATGGAGGATGGTTCCATAGCGGTCGGACTTTTCAATTTGAAGGATGAAGAAGCTTCCCTTGCCGTCAGCTGGGATGAATTAATGATTTCAGGGGAAAGGGTTATTCGTGATTTATGGAGGCAAGAGGATATTGGAACTTATAACAATTTATTCGTAACCCAGGTAGCACCCCATGGGGTTATGATGCTACGGCTCCTGCCCAGTTCATGATTCCTAATAACCATCATCCTGAACCGATATTACCATAATATCTAATTAGACAGACCGGTCGGTATAAACTTGAAAATTACTTGACATTCAGCTTTATCTATCCTATAATCATACAGAAAGATCTGTCTGATTTTGTCACAAAGTTTTATATAAGCCATAACATAACAGATCGATCTATTTAATCTTCATCCCACTAAAAAACTTAAATAAATTGCAGGTGCCTTAGCTGGATTCGGTTGTGTCCTGCTGCATGGGTGAATGTTGAGCCAATTCAGGCTGCTGCTTATATATCAGCCATCTCCAGAACCATTCGAGGGGTCCCATCCTGAAATATTTCAACCAGAGTGGACTGAGTATTAACTGGAGTATCCAAATGCCTATAACGATAAAATATAACTGGTGTCGTTCCAGTTTACCGAACATGCTGAACCCAAATCCCAAAAATATTATACCTGTAATTAAAGTATGCATGATATAATTGGTGAGGGCCATTTTCCCGACAGCGGCCAAGCGCCTTG
>CBDUCT010000147.1:0-8518 GCA_965365715.1 uncultured Cyclobacteriaceae bacterium
GCCGGCTTGCCATCAGCAGGCTGGCGGGATTTCTTATTTTATTGATCAGCTTATACATTAAATAGCCATTTTTTCGTTAATAGGTTAATTAACAATCATTTGTCAACCTAAGTAGCGGCTATATTTTGAAGAATTCCATTTCAGGAAACAGCTTGGATCAATCTAGCTTCGAAAAGATTTTCAGGGAGTATTTCCTTTCTCTGGTTTCTTTTGCGACCAAATATACCCATGACCAGGATGAGGCAAAGGACATCGTACATCAGGTCTTTACCAACCTGTGGGAGAAAAGAGTTGATTTTCACCTGGATCAGTCCGTAAGATCCTATCTATATACTGCTGTTCATAACCGTTGCTTAAACTATATAAGGGATAAGAAAAAGTTTATCCAGGAAGATATTCCCCAATCTTTGGAATCTTTGAATAACTATATCGATCATAGTGATTTTATGGAAGCCGAAGAGCTTAGAAATGAGATCTACAAGGCACTGGCCGAATTACCCGAGGGGAGTAGGAATATTTTCAAGATGAGCCGGTTCGAAGGGAAAAAATATAAAGAGATCGCTGAAGAACTGGGTATAAGCGTAAAAACTGTAGAAACCCAGATGTCGAAAGCGTTGAAACACATGAAAGGAAAATTGATAAAATATATACAATATATAAGTATGTTGCTGGGTGGATTATATTATTTATTTACATGACGTAAGGGTAAATGGCTTCTTATGTGTGTACATAATAAGTAAACTTATGAAGGAAGATTCTAAACATATAGTACCATACGAATTGTTCATTAAGTATCTGAACAACGAGCTTAATGAACATGAAGATATTACCCTGCAATCATGGTTAAAGGCAAATCCTGAGCATTCCGTCATTTTCGATGAGTATAAAAGTACCTGGAACCTGATGGATAAAGTAAGGGATGTTGCCAATATAAACCTTGAAAAAGAATGGAGTAAGCAAAAGAATTTCAGCCATATAGAAAGTCAAAATTTTGTTGCTGAGGAGAAAATGGCTAAATCAATGTTCCAATGGAGCTTTTCTAAAATTGCGGCCGTTTTTGTTGTACTGATTCTTTCTGCCGCAACCATTTACTATATCCTTCCTCAGTTTACTCAGGAAAAAATTGCCTCGAATACTGAGATAAGACAACTCGTTTTACCCGATGGATCTGAAGTCACCCTGAATATTAATTCAAAGATCAAATATCCCACAACCTTCGATAAAAAAGAAAGAAAAGTATTTATAGAAGGTGAAGCTTATTTTGATGTAATCCGTGATGCTGAGGCGCCATTTAAGATCTCAACAGGTGAGGCCCTCATTGAGGTACTGGGAACTTCTTTTAATGTAAGTGCCTACAGTACCAATGAAGAGGTCGAAGTCGTGGTCACTGAAGGGACAGTTGCCCTATCTTCAAGCGTAAATCCCGATAACAGGATTATCCTGGAGCGTGGTGCTAAAGGCATTTTTAACCCCTCCAATAAGTACCTCGTCAGGAAAACGAATTCTGATATAAATTTTATGGCCTGGAAAACAGGAAAGATCATATTCGATAATGACAGTCTTTCAAAAGTTATGAACACCATTGGAAAAATATATAATAAACGCATTATCCTGGAAAATAAGGACCTGGGTGCATGTACACTTACCGTAACTTTTGAAAAACAAACGCTTGAATCCGTATTGAATGTTATTGAGTCCACTCTAAATCTGGAATTGGAGCAGAAGGGCGAGGCCATTACGGTTACCGGTGATGGATGTTGATTTTTATCATACAATATAGATAGATGAGCCCATATTTATCTCGACTAATTGTTATCCATATCATACTGCTATCCTTTAGTAATTTCACATTTTCGCAAAAACTTAGTCTCGACAAAAAGGCAAATATTCGTTTAGAAGATGCTTCATTGGAGGAAGCGATTGATGAGATAGGTGATATCGGGGGGATTCATTTCTCCTATAATCCTCAGATATTGGGGGAAGATGTTAAGATCAATATAAAATCGAAAAGACAGAGTGTCAAAAACATAATTGAAGAATTATGCGCCCAGTCAGGATTAAGTTATGAAATCGTCGAACTACAGGTAATTCTTAAAACACCAGACACAGATGAATCAAAAACACCGGATACAGCAGCATCGAGGTATAGGGTTCTCAGCGGATATATTAAGGATAAGGAATCAGGAGAAACGTTGATTGGTGCGGCCATCTATTTTCCGGATCTAAAGACCGGCACAATAAGTAATGCCTTTGGTTTTTTTTCTATCTCCATCCCTGAAGGAGATCAATCCCTACAGGTATCATACCTTGGTTATGAGATACATAAAATGATACTTCGAGCGGATTCTGATGAATCAGTCAATATTGAAATGACCAAATCGGAAGAGCTCTTAAAAGAAGTAATCATCAGACCGGTTGAAGAATCCATGATGTTGAGCGCCTCACAAATGAGCCGAATCGACGTAAACAGCAGCAGGCTGGCTGAAATGCCCACCTTAATGGGTGAAGGAGATGTTATCAAATCCATCCAATCCCTTCCCGGGATAAAACTGCATGGAGATGGTTCAACATGGTTCTTTGTCAGGGGCGGGAACCGCGATCAAAACCTTATCCTCCTGGATGATGCACCTATATATAATCCTTCTCATTTACTCGGGTTTTTCTCAACATTTATTCCCGATGCGATAAAAGACATTGATATCTATAAAGGTGATCTTCCGGCCAGTTACGGCGGCAGGTTGTCTTCATTGGTGGATATCCGGACCAAGGATGGGAATATGAATAAATTTGCTTTGAATGGCAGTATTGGACTGATCTCATCCAAACTTGCCATAGAGGTTCCGTTGATCAAACAGAAAAGCAGTTTCTTCCTGTCGACAAGGGTATCCCAGCTAAAGTGGTTTTTCAGACAATTTAATCCTGACATCCAGGATTTTAATTTTTATGACCTTAATTCTAAGTTCAATTTTAAAATCAATGATAACAACCGACTGTATTTCTCTATTTATTCCGGTGCTGATTTTTACAGCAATGTTACGGATAGTTTTATGTCAAGCGGGATAAAATGGAAAAATAATGCTGTAACCCTGAGATGGAATCATGTTTTTAACCAGAAACTTTTTTCAAATGCCACCTTGTATACCAGCAGTTATGATTACAGGTTATATACCTCTATAGAACAGGATTATTACTGGAATTCAAACATCGATAATCTGACCTTCAAATACGACCTTTCCTGGTATTTGAATCCAAAGAATACATTATACATGGGCTTAAGATTCAGTGGTCATAATATAGATCCGGGTAACTATTATGTTGACGGGAAACTGGGCACCCAGCCTATTGTTTCTAAAAAACATGCACGGGAGTTCAATGTCTATGTTGAGAACGAACAAATCATTACTGACAAACTGAATTTAAGATATGGTCTGCGAATGAGTTTATGGAACAATACCGGGGAGTCTGTTGAATTCCAATATGATGAAAACCTAAACCCTGTTGATTCTGTCTATTATGCTCCCGGCAACTCCTATCATCATTATTTTAATATAGAACCAAGATTGAGCATCAGCTATCTTTTATCTGAACGCACTTCCCTGAAATTAAGTTATGTCAGGACAACCCAGTACCTTCAGCTTGTATCCAATTCCATTAGTCCTTTTACCACACTGGATGTATGGTTGCCCAGTGGCCCTAATATTCCTGATCAGAAAGCTGACCAGGTGGCTCTGGGGATCTTCCATTTCTCGGAAAAGCTGGGACTTGATCTAAGTGCTGAAGCCTATTATAAGAAGATGTATAATCAGATCGATTACATAGATCATGCTGAAATGCTGCTGAATCCTTATGTAGAAACCCAACTCAGGTTTGGCAGTGTAAAAGCATATGGAATGGAATTGATGCTCAAAAGATCAGAGGGTAGGCTGAACGGATGGATTGGATATTCCTTGTCCAGAGCCATAAGAAAAACACAAGGCATTAATCAGAACCGGGAATATCCAGCTTTTTATGACAGACCTCATGAACTGACTTTATATCTGTCCTATAATATTTCTAAAAGGATAAACACCGCTTTTAACTGGTATTATTCAACAGGAGCTGCAGTAACCATGCCCAGCAGTTACTTTTACTATAATGGACTTACATTACCAGTATATCATGAGAAAAACAACGAGCGGTTTCCTGATTATCATCGCATGGACCTCTCCTTTCTGTTTCGCCTGAACCGGAAGGTTCGGAAATTTCAACCTCAGCTTGGCATATCCGTTTATAATCTCTACGGTAGGAAAAATCCGATATTTATAAACTTCAATAAGATAGAAAGTCTCAACAGTGATTTTGTAATACCTGGCAATTTAATTGATCCTCCAAATTTACTGACCACGAATACTTTTGTTTATAATGTAGTACCGTCAATTACCTATCATTTCCAGTTTCAATGAAAAAACTCCTTTTCCATATAGTCCTGTTTTTATTATTGTTCTCCTGTGAGGAAAAGATCGACTTTAATGTGGAATCACAGGAAACGATAAGGCTTGTGGTTGAAGGCATGATCACTAATGAAATTAAAGCCCATAAGGTAAGATTATCATTACCAGTCAGGAATCTTAATGAGAGCCCACAGCCTGTATCCGGGGCATTTGTAGCCATAACAGACCAGCAAAATACCTTCGTACTTGGGGAAGACCCGGAAAATCCAGGACTTTACTTAACTGATAATATGGTCCAGGGTGTTTTTGGGAAATTATACACTTTATACATACGAATTCAGGAATATGAATTTGCCGGAAGTTCATTTATGGTCCCGGTCGAACCCCTGCAACCCTTAAATATTACTGCATGTGATGAATCGGGGGAATCTTTTAATGTGGAAACCCTGGGAACCGGTGATCCCTATATGATGGAAGTTGACTATGACTGGTCAGGGAGCGGAAGTTGTGCTGAAAGTTCCTGTATGGCCAGGGAAGTCATCTACCACTTGAATTCTGTGGATGTTAATGAGATATTTAAACCTGAGCAGGAGGTGGTATGTTTTCCCGCCGGAACGATAATCAAACGAAAACAATACTCCCTAAATGATGACCATCAGAATTATGTCAGGGCGATGATGAATGAAACGAATTGGAGAGGAGGACTCTTTGATGTGGAAAGAGGAAATATTCCTACAAACATGAGTGCAGGAGCAATCGGATATTTTGCAGCATCATCTGTTGTTTCGGATAGTGCCGTATTTGTCCCATAACACCGAAAAACGAGGAAATAATGAAAAAAATAAAATTATTTTAAATTTATATCAGGGTAAAATCAAATTGTGGTGTGTTAGTATTAAAACAACTAAATCTATGATTTTGAAAAGATTTTTAACCCTAAATAATTTAATCATGAAAACCAGAAAATTGTTTACCATTCTATTAGGATTATTTGTGGCAGCTATGATAATCAGCTGTGAAAATAATGACGAAATTGTAATGCCGGAAGGCAGTATACTTCCGGAAAGTTTTAAGGTGGATATACCGGATGCATTGAGCAGGCAGGGAATTGAAAACGCCAGGGTAGCTGTCGATACTCTTGATGGAAATGTTGTATATCTTCATTTAACTAATTTTATCCATGTTGGCGAGGAAGCTGCTGAAATCGTTGAGGATATCATCAAATCAATTGTGCTCTACGGCATTAATAAGCCCATGTCACTTTCTTTTGAAGGAGAAGATGATGGCAGAATAAAAAACCTGGATGTGATCGAAACAAGCTTTTTCGATGGTATTGAATGGGAATTTGAATTGAACATTACTGATGCTGCTTCAGAAGGAAATGAAGATGGCGGTAAAGCAATACAGATCTTCTGGAACAGGAATCCAATAAAAGGTATAGCCATACTGAAGCCTTACAACATTGACAGAGATGATCATATGGAGGCCGAAGATGCCATTTTCAGTATAGAATACAGCGAAGCCGGAGATCATGGTTATGATGCACACATGATCATCCAGGCATCAAATTTGCCACTGGAAGAACCATTGGACAACCCCTATTCTGTGAATACAATGAAAATGTTCGTGGGTAAGAAAGGGGAGATAATAGATGTATATGGTAACACAAACCATCCTAACGCAGTGTTATTTGGCGCAAATGTAGGTTTTAACTGGGCATTTGTTGCATCAGGAAATAATACAAAGGATATTGGTGTTGCGGAAGTCGGTCTGCCATCCAGCCAGCTAGATGAACCAAGCCGAAACGTTCTGCTCGAAACGTACTCGATAAAGAATGTATTTACCAGTGAGATCTATTCGCTATGGCCAAACATTCATCCGGATATAGTAAATGCTTATCTACATAATACCGAGGCGCCAGGTTTCTTCTCAAAATATGGATTTGTCCAGGGTGGCACTTCCCCGGGACAGGAATATGATGAACTGGAAGTCAGATTACCTGATCTCAGTCCATATAATCCAAAAGAAATCGCTAACTTATTCATTGATTTCAAATAATTAATACCGGCTTATGATTTTAAGGAACGTCATATTTGTGGCGTTCCTTTTTTATTGTATATATTAGAACCAAAAAAAAGAAAAGATGGTTACTGATTCATTAAAGAAGCTTTTTGATAGGGATCTAGATAAACTAAAAGATGAAATATCGAAGTATAAACCTGAAAAATCCTTATGGGCAGTAAAAAAGAATATAACCAATTCAGGGGGCAATCTAACTTTACATATTATAGGTAACCTGAACCATTTTATCGGTGGTGTACTGGGGAACAATGGATATGTGCGTGACAGGGATGCAGAGTTCAGTAAAAAGGATGTGCCTGTGAACGATCTGCTTCAAAGTATTGATGAAGTAAAAACAACCATATATAATACGCTGGAGGGGATTTCAGAAGAACAGCTTCAGGAAAATTTTCCCATCAATGTTTTTGGCTATGAGATGACCACCTTGTTTTTTCTTATGCACCTGCATTCACATCTGACGTATCACTTAGGACAGATCAATTACCACCGGCGATTAATCGTATAGAAGTTTGTAAAGTGAAATATTTAACCTGCTGAGGTTAATGGTATCAGTTAACAGTCTCCTTCTCAGACCATAGTTTTTTCAATGAATTAAATATCAGACGCCAGTGATCCAATTCATCATCAAGTACTTTTTTGCCCTTTTTATTGATCTGATAATATTTACGTTTTCTCCCATTCTCTGCTACTTTCCAGTTTGATTTTATAATCCCTGCTTTTTCCATTTTATGCAGTACAGGATATAAAGTACCTTCTTTCCAATGTATCCTGTCATCAGATATTTCGGCGATTTTCTTAATAATCTGATAACCATAGCTTTCTTCAACGGAAAGAATCGATAAAATCAATGGTGTTGCTGATGCGGCAATAAGATCTTTGGATAGTTCAGCCATAATTTAATGCATAGACGTTCTATGCAAAAGTTAGGAAAATAAATTCACACATCCAATAACAAGATGTATTATTTTTTATTTACTCCTCTCCACGGTGAATGGCCAGACCTCGCAACCATACGGTAAGAAAAATAAATAAAAATGGCAGCCATGTGCCCATTACACTTTCGAACATTTCAAGATTCTTTTCGATCACCATAGCTACCACAAAAAAATCGAGGATCATTACGATCAGTGTAAAGATTATTGCTGTTATGATGGGGGAAGTGTAATCAAACTTTTTGAAATACAAGTTAGATATGGCAAGGAAGATAAATGGTGTGGCAACAAAATGGATTATCAATGATAAATATATAGTAGTTGTATGTAATAATGTGAACATAACAATTCCACATGCCGCCCAGCCTGAAATACCAAGTGTTAATAAGATGAAAGGTTTCTTAAATCCCAAAGTCATAAGCAGTTGAATCTATTAATATCTGTTAAAATTAAAAACATCAATATTGGCCAAGAAACAGGATACCAATCATTCCGGAACGCCATCGAGGCGTCCATCCTAAAAATACACAAAAATCCAGCTTAGCACGCCAATCCGTACATACCTTATAACGAACCGGAATATGGTATTGTTGGTTTTTATTCAGAAATTATTATTTGCAACAAAAAAAAGGAAATCAGTATGACGACTAGTTTCTATCAATTGATAAAAAATTCATTTCGAATAGAGTAATTTTGAGATATTATACGAGGGGTTAAATGGTAATCTCAACCCGATTGCCTTCCGGATCAAGGACCACACTTTCAAAGAAACCATCCCCGGTAGTTCGGGGTTCTCCAACGATTTTGTAGCCATCTCCTCTCAGGGTCTCAGTTAATTCCAGCACCTTCTCCCTGGATCCCACACTAATGGCAATATGAGCCCAGCCAAGATGCTCAGCATCAGGATCCCTGACAGGTTTAATATCATACCTGTTCATGATCTCAAGTGCCCCTCCCCCTTTAAAAGAAAGCATATAGGAAGAGAATCCTTTGGTCGGATTAATGTATTTTTCATTGGATTCCGCTTTGAAATATTTCTCATAGAACTGGCGGGCACCCTCAAGATGGTCAACC
>CBDUCT010000148.1:0-8484 GCA_965365715.1 uncultured Cyclobacteriaceae bacterium
TATTACTTCAATGGCTCTTGCATGATCCTCCACATGCAACCAATCACGGATATTTTCGCCCTTCCCATACACAGGTATGGCTTGATGGTTTTTAATATTATTAATACATAATGGAATCAATTTCTCAGGGAATTGATAAGGCCCGTAATTATTTGAGCAATTTGAAATCACTATTGGTAGATTATAGGTATTATTATAGGCCCGTACAAAATGATCAGAACTTGCTTTTGATGCTGAATAAGGAGACTTTGGGTCATAAGAAGTCGTTTCGACAAAATATCCTTCATCATCCAATGATCCATAGACTTCATCAGTAGAGATATGATAAAAAATCTTATCCTTATAATCATCCCATGTAATTTTTGCAGCATCCAGAAGGTTAACAGTACCAAAGATGTTTGTATTCAGAAACTCAAGGGGATTTTTAATTGACCGGTCAACATGGGATTCAGCTGCCAGGTGAATAATGCCATCAAAATTCTCCTCCTTAAATAGATTTATAATGAAGTTTCGGTCTGTTATGTCACCTTTAACAAAGGTATAATTATCCTTTTGTTCGATATCACGTAAGTTTTCCAGGTTTCCTGCATAGGTCAGTTTATCCAGATTATAGATTTCAATATCAGGATATTTATTAACAAATAATCTGACTACATGTGAGCCTATGAAGCCGGCACCACCTGTAATAAGGATCTTTTTATACATCGGAGGGAGTTTATTTTTTTATATAATCATCAAAATTGTTATGACTGCTTTGGACCAGGGCTTCTTCAGGAAGTGAATTGAAATAATCATAAGTTATCTTCAATCCTTTGGTTCTTGACACTTTGGGTTCCCAGTTTAATAACTTCCTGGCTAATGTAATATCAGGTCTTCTTCTGGTCGGGTCATCCTTAGGCAATGGTTTATATATTATATTCCGATCTGTCCCTGTCAGGGATCGAATTTCTTCTACAAACTCCTTGATCGTGATTTCATCAGGATTTCCAAGATTTACAGGATTTACATAATCACTCATCAACAACCTGTAAATCCCTTCAATAAGATCTTCCACAAAACAGAATGATCTTGTCTGGGAACCATCTCCGAAAACCGTAAAATCCTCTCCCCTGAGGGCCTGACCAATAAAAGCCGGCAAAGCCCGGCCATCATTCAATCTCATTCTTGGGCCATAGGTATTGAAAATACGAACAATGCGTGTATCAATACCATGAAATGTATGATAAGCCATAGTAATCGTCTCCTGAAATCTTTTGGCTTCATCATAAACACCTCTTGGCCCCACGGGATTCACGTTTCCCCAATAATCTTCTTTTTGAGGATGAACCAATGGGTCACCATAAATTTCAGAAGTGGATGCTACCAGAATAGTGGCGCTTTTCGCTTTAGCAAGCCCGAGCAAATTATGGGTGCCCAGCGACCCTACTTTTAAAGTCTGGATTGGTATTTTTAAATAATCGATTGGGGAAGCTGGTGAGGCAAAATGTAGTATATAATCCAGTTTACCGGGTACGTGAACAAATGATGACACATCATGTTCGTAAAAAACGAATTCCTTCAGTTTGAAAAGATGTTCTATATTCCGCAGATCTCCGGTGATCAGGTTATCCATCCCGATCACGTCATAACCTTCATTTATAAACTTGTCACATAAATGCGAGCCAAGAAAACCTGCAGCTCCTGTTACCAGTACTCTTTTTCTATTCATGAATCTCTTTTCTTCCTATGCTAATATAGTTAAATCCATATTTTCTCATTGTATCCAGATCATATAAATTACGGCCATCAAATATTACATTATTTTTCAAGAGTTGTTTCATCCTTCCGAATTCGGGTGTCCTGAACACCGGCCACTCCGTTACGATTAATAATGCATCGGCATCTCTTAATGCTTCATATTCATCTTCACAAACCACTACCTGAGGTAGGGATAATTTTTTAACATTTTCAGCAGCTTCCGGATCATAAGCTTTGATATGTGCACCTTCACTGATCAGTTCCCTGATATTTGCCAGAGAGGGCGCTTCACGAATATCATCCGTATAGGGTTTGAACGCCAGTCCCCAGACTGCAATAGTCTTTCCTTTAAGGTCGAAATTAAAATATTCTTTGATTTTTTCAATCAGCTTGATCTTCTGTTTTTCATTTACTGACATGACAGAATTCAGGATCTTAAAATCGTAGTCGATCTGAGAAGCTGTTTTGGCCAATGCTTGCACATCTTTGGGGAAACAACTGCCTCCATAACCAATACCTGCAAACAGAAACCGCTTCCCGATTCTATTATCTGTCCCTATACCTTTTCTGACCATATCTACATCCGCACCTAGTTTTTCACAGAGGTTCGCTACTTCATTCATAAAAGTTATTTTGGTTGCCAGGAAGGAATTTGCTGCGTATTTGGTCATTTCAGCAGATTTTTCATCCATGATCAGGACCGGATTGCCCTGTCTGACCAGTGGAGCATACAATTCCCTCATTATTTCAGCAGCCTTTTCTGAAGATGTCCCAATAACCACACGATCTGGTTTCATAAAATCATCAACGGCAACACCTTCCCTCAAAAATTCAGGATTCGAAACAACATCAAATTCAATCTGAGTTTTTTCGGATATAGCATTCCTGACCAATTCCGCAGTTCCGACGGGTACCGTCGATTTATTGACTATGATTGTATATTCTGAAATTATGGAACCCAATTGCTCTGCCACATCAATCACATAATTCAAATCAGCTGACCCATCTTCATTGGGAGGCGTGGGCAATGCCAAAAAAATGACAGATGAACCTTTTACTCCGCCTGTTAGATCAGTGGTAAATGTTAATCTACCCTCACGCTGATTTCTTTCAAACAGGACATCAAGACCAGGTTCGTAAATCGGTATTTGTCCCTGTCTGAGGCTATCAACTTTTTCTTTATCTATGTCTATGCAAGTGACATAATTCCCGGTTTCAGCAAAACATGTACCCGTAACCAATCCAACATATCCGGTTCCTACAACAGAAATTTTCATAAGATTATTATTTAAAAAGTAAAACTATCCCTTCTGAATATTATTGTCATACCTTTTACTATTTTAATTGTTAAAAGACATAAAATGCTTCAGGAGGAATTTTCCGGTAATTATTTTTGATTTTAGATAAGTTCATTATCTTTGCAGTCCATTTCTGAATAAAAGTAAAAGAATGATAATAATTAACGTTAAAGAAAACGAGTCGATTGACAAGGCGCTTAAAAGATTCAAAAAGAAATTTGAAAGAACAGGTGTACTTAAGGAAGTTCGGGCAAGGTCTTTTTATGAGAAGCCTAGTATCAAGAGAAGGAATGTTCGCATAAAAGCTGCCTACAGGCAAAAAATGCAAACTCAAGAAAATCAATAATCCTTTACTTTTCACAAAAAAATCATTAAGTTAGTTTTCCGTTGAATGGTGGGAACATACTTGATGGTAAAATCATTTCTTAAATATCTCCAGTACGAAAAAAGATACAGCCAGCATACCATTACCTCTTATAGTACTGATCTGAGCCAATTTGAAAAGTTTATAAGCTTTCGTTATCCCGACATAAAGATTGAAGGGGCTGATCATAAAATAATCAGGGAATGGCTTGTTTTCTTAATGGAAGAAAATAATAATCCGAAATCCATTAATCGTAAGATAGCTTCTTTAAGATCCTATTATAAATTTCTTCTTAAACACGATTTGATTGACAAGGATCCCTGCCTCAAGATCAGGGTTCTGAAATCCCCAAAAAATATTCCACAATTCGTTAATGAGGTTGATATCATTCGTATTCTTGATGAACACGAGTATGAAGAAGGCTTCGAAGGGATAAGAGATAAATTGTTACTGGAGTTGTTGTATGGAACGGGTATTCGGATGTCTGAACTGATAAATATGAAGGAAAATGACATAAATTATTATGATGAATCAGTAAAGGTACTGGGAAAGCGTAATAAAGAAAGAGTCATTCCCTTGTCAAAGGAGTTGATAATACTATTAAAAAAATATGATATTGAAAAAAGAAAGAATTTCAACACAAACGAAATTGACTATATTATCGTTACTAATAAAGGGAGCAAATGCTATCCAATGATGGTATATCGAACGGTAAAAAAGTATCTTGATATTTTTACGACCCTAGATAAAAGAAGTCCACATATTCTTAGACATACATTTGCGACCCATTTGTTAAACAAAGGTGCTGAATTAAATGCGGTCAAGGATTTACTGGGTCATACCAGCCTGGCTGCTACGCAGGTTTACACACATAATTCGCTTGAAAAACTCAAAAAGGTGTTTGATCAAGCACATCCAAAAGCTTAGTTTAATTATTAAATTTTATTGGTTATGAAGGTACAAATGCAATCTGTCCGGTTTGACGCTGACAAAAAACTTCTTGATTACATTCAGAAAAGAGTAGATAAACTCGACCGAATCTATGAAAGAATTACAGATGGTGAAGTTATCATGCGTGTAGAAAAGAATGACCAAAGCATGAACAAAACGATTGAATTTAAGATTAATATCCCCGGTGAACAGCTTTTTGTTAAAGAAAAATCCAGAACATTTGAAGCTGCTACTGATGTTGCTATTGATACACTTATACGCCAGTTAAAAAAGTATAAGAATAAGAAATTTGGAAGATAAACCAACAGGTGATCTGTCTGCCATTGTGAACAGGCAGACAGATTACTTTATTCTAAACCAAATGCTGCTTTTACCTTATCTACATAATCCAGTTTTTCCCAGGTAAACAATTCAACTTCAATTTCCTTCTTTTCGATAAGACCATTGTTGGGTCTTTCAAAACTCTTCTTGATGATTTTTGGTTCACGTCCCATATGACCATATGCAGCCGTTTCCTGATAGATAGGATGTCGCAATTTCAGGTTTTTCTCTATCAGCCCCGGCCTTAGATCAAAGATCTCCTGTATCTTTTCGGCAATTTGACCATCATTCTCCTTAACATGGCTGGTGCCATAGGTATCAACAAATACGCCCATGGGTTCAGCAACACCTATAGCGTAGGATAACTGCACAAGAATCTGATCTGCAACACCTGCTGCCACAAGATTTTTTGCGATATGCCGGGTGGCATACGCAGCCGACCTGTCAACCTTACTTGGATCTTTACCGGAGAATGCTCCTCCTCCATGCGCTCCTTTACCACCATAGGTGTCAACAATGATCTTTCTTCCAGTTAAACCTGTATCCCCATGAGGGCCTCCAATTACAAACTTTCCAGTCGGATTAATAAAGTAATTTATATCATCACTAAATAATTTTTTAATATCCGAAGGTAAACTTTTCATTACTCTTGGTATCAGGATATTGATGATATCATGTTTTATCTGATCACACATTTCTTCATCTGCCCTGACCTGAGCAGCCTTGGTATTATCCGTTGGCTTGATGAATTCATCATGCTGAGTAGAAACAACAATCGTATCAATTCTGATAGGCTTGTGATCATCGGAATATTCTATGGTAACCTGGGATTTGGCATCAGGTCTCAGATATTTAATTTCATTATTTTCCCTTCGTAACTTAGATAATTCAATAAGGAGATCATGTGCTAGCGCAATGGGTAAAGGCATATAATTTTTTGTCTCTCTGGAAGCAAATCCAAACATCATACCCTGGTCTCCCGCACCCTGTTCCTCTTCTTTGCCCTTTTCAACACCCCGGTTTATATCTGAGGATTGTTCATGTATTGCAGAAAGAATCCCACAGGAATCCCCTTCAAACATGTAATCACTCTTGGTATAGCCAATTTTATTAATAACATTTCTGGTAATTTGCTGAACATCCAGATAAGTATTGGATTTCACTTCTCCTGCCAATACTACCTGCCCTGTGGTAACAAGCGTTTCGCAGGCAACCTTTGAACCAGGGTCAAATGCTAAAAAATTATCGACAAGGGCGTCGGAGATCTGGTCGGAGATTTTATCCGGATGGCCTTCAGAAACTGATTCAGATGTAAATAAATAGGACATAATATCTAGATTTTTGATTGGCAAAAATATAATATAATCATATTAAATGTGTGCTGTAGTAAAAGAATAAATTGTAAGGTTTTTATTTTTAGAAAATTTAATCGTTCTTAGAATTAAAAATTATAGCCAACATGAGTTCCTTTGAAAACATTCTGTTAAAGACTGAAGATCAGATAGCCACCCTTACGATAAAAAGACCCGACAAACTGAATGCATTAAATAAATTTACCCTTCTGGAATTAAAATGTGCTCTTCAGAAGGTATGTCTGGATAAAAATATTAAGGCGCTTATCATAACCGGATCTGGAGAAAAGGCATTTATTGCCGGAGCTGATATAAAGGAGATTGCCAAGTTGGATGAGTCTGATGCAAGGTCTTTTTCCGAGAATGGGCAGGAAATATTCAGATTAATAGAGACTTCACTCAAACCTGTAATTGCCGCAATCAATGGATATGCCTTGGGGGGTGGGTGTGAATTGGCATTATCCTGTCATCTTCGATTAGCCTCACATAATGCTAAATTCGGGTTACCGGAAACATCATTGGGGATATTGCCGGCTTTTGGTGGAACGCAACGTTTAACACGATTAATCGGTAAAGGAAGAGCACTTGAGATTATGCTTACCGCGGAGATGGTATCCGCAGAAAGAGCATTGGAAATAGGCCTGGTTAATCATTTAGTAGAAAGTCCATCCGATCTTATCCCTGCCTGTAAGAAAATCCTTGACAAAATTTTGAGAAATGCCCCTATTTCCGCCGGGAAGATAATAACTGCCGCAAACGCAGCATATTCGAAAGAGGGTTACCAGGTGGAAACAGATTGCTTTGCTGACCTGATCAAAACTAATGATTTCACAGAAGGAACAAAAGCTTTTATTGAAAAGAGAGCTCCAAAGTTTATAGGATCATAAAGCTTTTTCTTGATGGGCAGATTATCATCCCTGGTTAAAGAGACAGCTATCTATGGCGTATCCAGCATCCTTGGCAGAATGTTGAACTGGCTTCTTGTACCACTTTATACACAATATCTGCTTCCCGATGAATATGGCATAGTGACTGAACTTTATGCGTATGCAGCCTTTCTACTGATTTTATATACTTATGGTATGGAGACCGCATTCTTCAGGTTTACAAATAAACTGGAGAACAAACAGGATTTTATCCTGAATCAATCCCAGGCCTCAATTCTTGTTTCCAGTGTTCTGCTTTCTACCATGCTGATATTATTTGCGACACCTATTACTAACTATCTTGAATACCCCGGAAAGGAGAAATACATCATCTGGTTCAGTGTGATACTTGCTATTGATGCCATAGTTGCAATTCCTTTTGCTAATTTGAGATTAAGGCAGAAAGCTAAAAGATTTGCCTGGATCAAGCTGGTCAATATTTTCCTGAATATAGGTTTTAATCTTTTTTTTATCGTTTTATGCACCTATATCGTTACACAAACCCGGGAATCACCCCTGAAGAATATTATCGGCGGGTTCTTTATTCAAAACGAACTCGTCGATTACATTTTTATCTCTAATCTTATAGCCAGTGGCGCTATGCTCATCCTCTTTGCAAAAGAAATTGTAAAAATCCGCATTAGATTAAACTGGGATTTATTGAAGGAAATGTACAAATACGCTTTCCCTATAATGATAATGAGTCTTGCCGGAGTTACAAATGAAATGCTTTCAAGGGCAGTCCTGAAAAAATGGTTACCGGAAGGATTTTATGCAGGGTATTCAAACCAGGCAGCCTTAGGGATCTTTGGTGCGGCATATAAGCTTTCTGTTTTTATGACACTATCCATACAAGCCTTCCGGTACGCAGCGGAACCTTTTTTCTTTTCAAGAGCTAAAGATAAAGATTCCAGGGAACTCTTCAGTTCGGTTATGTTCTGGTTTGTTGTATTCGGATCTATCATTTTAGTTGTTATCGTACTCAATCTTGATATAATCGGTTTTCTGTTTCTAAGGAATGAAGCCTATTGGGACGGACTGACAGTGGTCCCAATTTTGTTGCTTGCAAATCTATTCCTCGGCATTTATTACAATCTTTCAATCTGGTTCAAATTAACGGATAAAACCTACTATGGTACCCTGATCTCTGTGAGTGGTGCAGGATTAACTATTATTTTGAATTATGTTTTGATTCCCGTATGGGGCTATACTGGTAGTTCAATAGCCACCCTGGCATGCTATTTTTCTATGGTCGTGTTTTCTTACTTCCTGGGGAAAAAACATTATCCGGTGCCATACAAAACAGGGAAATATTTGTTCTATATAGTATTGGCTGTGCTATTTTCATATTTAGGATTTAACATGCCGGAAGATTATACAATAAATTTTAAACTATTTCAGTTAACATTAATACTGTTGTATATAGCCGTAATCGCAATTTTGGAAAGGAAACAATTTAGACCTTTCTTAAAAAGGAATAAGAATGAAAGTTAAAATCGTTAATGAATCAAATAATCCGACGCCTGAATATCAGA
>CBDUCT010000149.1:0-8432 GCA_965365715.1 uncultured Cyclobacteriaceae bacterium
TCAGGATCGGAAATGCAGCCTATTTTCAGCGTCAACACGATATCGTAGGTGTTTTGATGGATATCATTCTGCAGGATTTTGAGAATTATTCCATTTCACAGGATCGTAGCGAGGAATTGTGGACCATTGTCCGGGCGGCCATGCATGCAATAGAAAGACATTGGCGCGAAGCTGACAAAGGCATATGGGAGATCAGGGGAGAAGAACAACATTTCGTATTTTCTAAAGTACTGGTATGGGCTGGTGCGGACCGGGGAGTTAAAATTGCACAAATACTTAAGAAAGACAAGTATATCAAGCCCTGGATAAAACTACGTGATATGTTGAAAGATGATATTATGGAAAATGGCTGGAATGAAGAAGTCCAGGCATTTACTCAATCTTATGGTAGTACAAATATGGATGCAGCCAACCTGTTAATAGAGTCTTATGGCTTTATAGATGCAAAAGACCCGAAGTATATAAGTACTGTGTTGAAAACAAAGGAAGAGCTACTATATGACGGCCTGATGTACCGCTACAAGAATGAGGATGATTTCGGCTTGCCCAGTTCATCATTTACAATCTGTACTTTCTGGATGATCCAGAGTCTATATAAAATAGGCCAAGAAAAGGAAGCTAAAGACCTTTTTAATAGATTGCTTTCCTATTCAAATCACCTGGGTTTATACAGTGAAGACATTGATTTTAAAACAAAGCGCCTCCTGGGGAATTTTCCCCAGGGATACTCTCACCTGGCATTGATAGAAACTGCCTTTATACTGAACGTATATAAGCCGGATAAAGAAACACCTGGATCAGCATATATTCTTTCCCCGTCTTAAGAATCACCGGGAACAAAATGCTTATATTATCGTTATCAAATTGAATGATTATCTATAAAAATATGAATTGTAAATCCATGATTAAAGCGACGTTTTCGTTTATATTTATCTTTTTTCTTTTGTCTCCTGTATTTGCACAGGAAAGGTTGCAACCCGGAAAACTATATCGGGCCGGAGAAGAGATTAACGCTCCTATGGTAGGATTAACCTCAATAATTCCGGAAGGATGGGCCGGTTACCTGCCAACAGATACCGAAATGCTCATGCTGGCGAATGTTGAGAATCCGGAAGGAACTATTTATGCATTTGCCTTTGATGATACTATGGATGATATCAAGGCACGCCTTGACCTGGACATTAAATTCGAAGTTCGAAATGGAATTGAATTGGCCAGAAAAGGTGATCCTTTCATGAGAGGAGAAGTACTGGCTGTGGAATTGATCGTTAAGAACAGTACCAATAACCTTTTGGGCTACGCAGAAGCAAAATGCGCTGATTACGGATGGTGTGTGATGTATCTTATGATCACTCCGGAATTTATTTATGAAGAGTCCAAGAAAGGATTGATTCAGTTTATGGATAACTCAAGTTTGGGTGGACCAACGCTTGGATCACTGTATGCTAATTTTGACTGGCCGGAAAAACTAAAAAACAAGTACCTAGCAACCTATATATCGAATCCTTATGTGAAAAAAAATAACCAGGTCTGGCTTTGCGCTGACGGCACTTTCAAAAGCAAGATCAAACAAAAGGGTCTTGGGGAATTATCCAAGAATTATAAAGGCAGCAAGTCCGGTACCTGGGAGGGACGGGGAGTTGGTCCTCAGGGTGAGCTGATCCTGACTTTTAAAAAAGGCGATCCCGTAATTGTGGCACTGGAATTAAAGGATGATAAATTATATGTAAACGGGAACAGGTTCTATGTTATGGAACATAACTGCAAGTAAGCGGAAGCAATTACGTGAATATTGTGTTTTGCCGGTTCTGACCTATGATAGGTGTAAAACATCATTGTTATCCCTGAAAAATACTCTTACCTCGACCGGAGGTTAAACGATGTTTACTGGTTTTTGTATTTTACGAATTCCTCCTCGAAAAATTCCAGTTTAACGCCTGCATCCTTAAACATTTGCTCTGATTCGGCTCCGCGGTGATATTTCTTTTCACACACTACTCTTTTTATTCCACAGTTAATGATCAGCATAGCACAGGTCCTGCATGGGGTCATTTTGCAGTAAACGGTAGCACCATCAAGGGCAACACCCAATTTAGCAGCCTGACAGATGGCATTCTGTTCGGCATGAACAGTTCGCATACAATGCTGGGATATGGAATCATCATCGTGTATTACTTTTTTCATAAGATGACCTACATCATCACAATGGGGAAGACCTACAGGGGATCCTACATATCCTGTTACAAGCAGTTGTTTATCACGGGCAATAACACATCCGCTTCGCCCCCGGTCACAGGTAGCTCTTTTTGCTATGGTCCTTGCGACTTCCATGAAATATTCATCCCAGGTAGGACGAACATATACTTCTTTATTATCTGACATATCATTAGTTATATTTGTGCTAATACATTTTCCAGCTGCTTTAGTAATTCCGGGACCTCTCCTGTGTTTACCAGCGTAAAATCAGCCATAGCTATCGGCCCACCTTTATCGAGGTTTTCTATCTCTGAGAAATCGCGACTTTTAGCCTGTTCGGCACTTAATTGTCTGTTCCTTATTTCTTTATCATCATCGGATTGTTTCCTGGCTGAAAGACGTGCATACCTCAGTTTTGGAGGGGCATATACTGAAATAATTACCAGCTGATCACCATATTTTTCCTTGAGGATCTTATATTCTGCCCAGCTGTATAAGCCGTCGCCGACTACATTTCCTTTCAACAGGAAATTATCAATTTTCGGCATATTCTTTATGGCATACGCGCCCATGCCGAACTCATTCCTCAATCCTTCCCTTATGGCCCTCTCATTCTTCTCATTTACTTCCATTCCCTGTTCCATTATTATATCCAGGGTGATCTGACCAAACCGGAAAAATTGATAGCCTCTCTCTACAAGCGCATCAGCCACAACCGATTTGCCTGATCCGCACATTCCAACCAGTGCAATAAACGTATTCATAATCAGAAATTTTAATTATGCAATCTAAAAAGCTTTTCCAGATAACCAAAGAGAATCATTCTATAAACTATGTTTGTGATTACCCATAGATATCATTCAATACTTTGGCTAAACGTATTCCTGCCTGCAATAAACGCAGGTTGACAAGGTCTATATTCTTATAGTTATATTCATAACTTAATTTATGGTCAACGGGAAGGTCATATACCTGTTCTCTGTAAGATACAGATTCATAGGCCCAGTCCATAATGCCCGATTGCGACCAGTTTTCAATATCCTGATCCTCAGTATGGTTAATCCATTCCGTATACTCAGTATAACTAAGGTTCTGGCCATCTATAATCCCGGTATCCCAGATACGATGAAGGTTTGATCTCCTCCAGAAATACTCAACTTCAACCTGGTTTCCACCCTGGTCTTCACCATTGCCCACATGGAGTGGCTGATGGATATCTCCTACAAGGTGAATCAGGCATTTTAAGGCAAAAGCCTCGTCTTCAATGCTGAAATCCTTGGTTTTCAATTCTTCCATAAACAGTTTAATAGCATAGATGATGTCACCTTCTTCAGGAGTACCCGCCTCTTCGTAAGTTTTGCCATCCGGAATCGTGCAATAATGCCATGGATAAAGATGATCATATTTATCATCAGATTTTATCTCGTCCATAATGTTGCTTACCATGGCGATACTTTGCCCATTCAATAGGTTTCGAATATTTTTCCTGGCTTTTTTTGAAAGATGATATTCTGCGATAAGACCCACCACCCGGTGTCCGGTTTGACCCCAGCCCGAAGATTCGTAACTTATTGTTAATGTAAAAAGAATGACTAAAAATGTTCTCATTTATCTATGCTTTTTCGTAAAAATAAGCAATCAGATTATAAATTTATCTTATGATATAATTAAACATGAATCAAATATCTGGAAAATTTATATATTCCCTGATCACTTTATTTGTACTGATGTTTCTGTTCGATGCGAACATCGCACAACCAATTGACAGTGTGAAAGACCAGTCACCTGTTTATGTGGGTACCAAAGTACATTATGGATTCATTATTCCACATACTGAGGGCTTAAAGGAAATCTCGGAATCCAATATCTGTGGATTACAGGTTGACGTGAGTAAACTCAATACTTCATTTAAATCGTGGTCAAACTGCAATTGTTACAGCAGGCTGGGTTTTTCATTTAATTTTTACGATTACAGGAATCCGGATGTGTTGGGACATTCCTATAACCTTGCATTCTTTTTTGAACCCTATTTTAATTTTAAAAGCCGATCCAGGTTTTCCATGCGATTTGGTATGGGTTTATCTTATCTGGATAATGTATATGATGAAAGCACTAATACGGAAAATCTCTTTTTCGGTTCAAAGATAAGTGGGATATTATTAATGAATGCAAGTTATAATTATCTGATCAAAGAAAGGTATCAGCTGAATTTTTCTTTAAATTATAACCATATATCAAATGCAGGTTTGAAGATGCCGAATAAGGGAATGAATTTTCCTACCGCATCAATAGGATTGGATTATATTATCAAGCCTGTAAAGCTTGAGGCTCAGGAAAAAGTTAGTGGAATAAGAAAAAAGTCTCTTTTGGGCTATGGAAGAATATTCTGGTCGATCAGGTCAGTTGACGCAGATAGTATATATGGTGATAAAGACAAACTTATGATCGGCCTGGAAGGTGGGATAATTAAAGGGTTGTCTAATATTAATGGAATATTAGCAGGCATGGAATTTTCATATGATGGATCTTTTAAGGAAATTACAGAAAGGTTAGAGGAAGATTATTCACCATTTGTAATATCTCTTCACGTAGGGAATGCTTTTGTTATTGGCCGGATCACGTTTACCCAACAAATGGCCTTTTATTTATATAAGCCATTTCCTTCCACAAGCAAATCCTATTTTCAACGGTATGGTATATATTATCGTATAGGTAAAATGACCAGTATTGGATTTTCTTTAAAGGCTCATGGCCATGTTGCAGAACATATGGATATGAGGATTGGGGTTGAGTTCTAAGGATTTTTAAACAATCAGAATGATAAAAATTGTAAAGAATATTATGAAGGCTGCTCTGATTACAATGATGTTTACAATGCTCTGCATAAACGTTCCGGTATTTTCCCAGATCGAGCACAATTATAAGGTAGGACCTCAATCAGCGAATTGTGACACGTTGGATATAACTTCATATCCCCTCGGGGAGGCAAAATCGATCATTGAGCTGGCAACATTCAGATACCAACAACAATTTAAAATATCGAGGACTTACGGGGTTATGAGTGCAAGGTTTTATTCCTGTGACGGAAAATCAGGTTATCTGGTTATTAAAGTTGATAAGAAAGATATAATCTACCTGGAAGTGCCGGAAACCAAATGGAAAGGATTGATTAGTTCAGCTGATATTAATGGTTTTTATGATACTGAGATAAAGGGGATCTATAATGCTATAAAAGATAATGGTGATTAGAAAAAGCAGGTCTTGGTTATTCTGAGTCTGTTTGAAATTCCCCTCTTTTTATTGATCGTTGCAGTTTCTTGCATTCTTTTCTTTCCTTCTTGATTATTTTCCTGTTAATCTTTTCGAGTTCACTTTGTTCCTTTTTACACACCTTTTCTGGTTTTGGAAGATTCTGTGATATATACCAATTCGCACGGTCTTCTTCAGTTTCCATAGAATTAGGGTTAATGGTGTTGGCATATTTCATTTGAACTTGCTCGACTATATCTTCTTTGGTGTTTTTATTGACTTGCTCCTTTGCCGTTTTCTCTGTTTTCTTATCGTTTCCATCATTGTCATTTGCAAGGACAATGCCGCATGTGATTAATATAACAATAACTACTGAAATTGATTTGTGAACTGGAATTGATACGATTTTCATATTGCTAAAAATACTATTTTATTTTTCTCTTTTTAGTCAAAATTCTTTAGGTGGTTAAATCAATAGTTTCGAAATATATGAAATTTTTTTTTAATATAAAATTCATATATAGTTAAATGAGGTCTTTTCTCACCGGAAAATTAGATCTTATTAATTGATTTAGAGTAGGATTTATGCTAAATTATGAAAGAACCGTATTTTTTCGATTTTTACTTTTTATATGAAATGTTCCTTGTAAATGCATTAATCCCTTGTTCACTACACTTTTCTTACCATGAGTAAATCAACATCAAGTAAAGAACGATTGCTGACCGCTATAGAAAGTAAAAAACCAGATCATACACCTTTAACCTTTATGATCTTTACTGCCCTGAAAAGGAGATTAAAATTGAAGTTTAACAAATATGATCCCCTTGAATTGACAAATGCCCAACTGGAACTGGGAACTGATGCAATGGTAGATCTTAGAACTTTCGCCCCTGAAAATAAAAAGATCGGACATGCAGATGCCCCGGGATTCCCGATACATTTCAATGAAAAGGTATCATCTCATGAATGGGCTGAGATACCGGGTGGTAATTTGAATCCGGTATTACACAAAAAATATGAAACACCGGCAGGTGATCTGTCTGTGGTAGTCAAGCAGACCTATGACTGGCCATATGGTAATGCCGCACAGGGTAAGTTTCATGTTCCTTTCATGGATGATTACCTGGCTCCAAGATCAAAGAAATATCTGATAAAGGATGAATCAGATGTTGAGGCTTTAAAATTCTTACTTGTTTCCCCAACAGCAAAAGAAATCAAAGATTGCCGTGAAGCCTGGAATAGTGGAAAAAAGCTTGCTGAAAAACATGATCTCTTAGTGACCGGGGGATGGGGTGTTGGAGGAGATGCACTTGCCTGGTTTTGTGGTCTTGAAAATGCAGTTTATATGGCTCTGGAGAACCCTGAATTACTTAAATCCATATTAGATATAGTCCATGAATGGAACATCAGCAGGATGAGGGTATATTTAGAATATGGGATTGATTTATTCGTCCGCCGTGCCTGGTATGAGGGCACTGATTTCTGGTCACCGGATCTATTTCTAGAATTTTTTGCTCCTTATATCAAACAAGAGGTTAAATTAGCACATGAAGCCGGAACGAAGTATGGATATATATTAACCAGTGGATCTGCTCCGTTACATAATATTCTCATTGATCTTGGAATAGATGTACTTATGGGCGTTGATCCTGTGCAGGGTAGAGGGACTGAACTGGAAAATATTAAGAAAGATCTTAGTGGGAAGATCTGTTTATGGGGAGGTGTTAATGGTTTCATTACTATTGAAACGGGCAATAGGGAAAGTATTGAAAAAGCGGTTTATGAGGCTCTGGAAACGCTTGGCCCCGATGGATGTATTCTTTCACCAGTGGATAATGTCAGGGATCCCTCAGACCAGGTGTGGGAAAATGTTTTAATCTTTATAAACGCCTGGAAGAAATATTATAATCTGTAATCATATGAATAATACAAACCTAATGGCAAAACAGGATGACGGAGGTAAATTAATCATGATGGATGGGACAATCTGGATGGTCAACCCAGGTGAGATCCATACGGTCAGCTCATGGAATCCGCCTTGCGGAATTCAGATCCTGGAACAAAAAGGAGGGCAGGAATATGATTATAAGCTTATTAACCAGGAGGACAATACTTCTGTATCCGCCAAAAGACGAAGGTAAATCTCCCGGAATCAGCAATCCGGATCAATGTTCCAGTTCCTTAAAATCTCCTAGTGTTTTAGTGAATATATAGATGGCGAGAATGGCAAGAATAGTGTGAACCGCAAGGGTATACATAATGTATTCAGGATGACCCGCTGCCTGGTAAGTGCCCATTAAGCCAGTATATATTCCACTTAAGATAGCTCCAATAAAAGTTGCCAGGAAATTAGTACCCATGTACAGCCCGGCTTTTTCTTTAGGAGCGATCCACATAATATATTCCTGTATCCTTGGGGAAGAGATCATTTCACCAACTGCGAATAAGAAAATTCCCAGGAATACCCAGTTGTTTGATCCTGTTACTGATACACCTAACATGACAAATCCCAGTGCGGCCACAAACAAACCGAATAAGAAGGAAGGAATGGCAGCCCGTTTTTCAAAAATTCTGGAAATAAGCAACTGGAAAATAATGATTATATAGCCTGTATGTGAAATGGCTTCGGCATTGATCTTCCAGACACCATCTTCCTGCCTTGATATAATCCCGGCCACACCTTCACCCAGAATAGATTTTACACTGTCATATAAAGCTGCCGTATTCATATAATCATCAATATATACAGCCAGGATATTAAAAAAGGCCCAGAAAGGCAACCAGAAAAATACACCAAGGAGTATTATAAAAATCGTGAATTTTACATCCGACAAGGCAATGCCTATATCCTTGAACTTCTGCTTAAGGGATACCCCCTCAATTTCCCTCTGGGGTTCGGTATAAAAGAAAAGAGTAATAAGGAACATTAAAAATATAGTTCCTGCTGCTGTATAAAAAACGTAATCCCAGGAAATGGCCCTGAGTT
>CBDUCT010000150.1:0-8426 GCA_965365715.1 uncultured Cyclobacteriaceae bacterium
CCCCCCTCAGAACTGGCTCCTGCAATAAAGGATCCGAAGATCATGGTGACCGACATGAACCAATTGTCTTTAAATAAAGCCCATTGGTTTGTATCCAGCATATAGGTTACCCATAAAAGCAATAAGATCACAATAGGGATCAGACCTCTGTAGTTTAATTTGCCTTGTTTTGATTTCACTATTCCCTTCATGCAGTATTTCCGGATTTGATCTTATTGGAAGTAAATGATAATATTGATTATATCCCTATCTTGTGAAAATACTTGATCCATAAATAAGTAAAGCCTTTCATTCATTTATGTTTTATTTTTCTCCCGACCTCTAAATATAACCACTAATATAAATATTAGGTTTTTGAAATTGAGGTTGATTGCATTTCATTAATATTGATTCTATATTTACGCCTCTTTAAATAAGATCTTTGAAACCTCCAACCTTATCTTTTTTTAACAATTAATAACCATAATTGAATTTGTATGATTTTCGAGAAAGTTAAATTCACTGACAAAATCTTCTGCCTGTTTCTATTTATAATAATCCCATTTATATCAGATGCTCAGGAAGTTGACACAACCCTTTACAATGCTTTGAAGCCAAGAGCCATTGGGCCTGCCGGGATGAGTGGCCGGGTAACTACTATCGATGTGCTGTTAGCCAATCCAGATGTTATGTATATTGGCACGGCTTCCGGTGGATTGTGGAAATCGGAAAGCGGAGGTACCGCCTGGGAACCGATCTTTGATAAGTATGATGTTGCTTCTATCGGGGCTTTGGCCATTAACCAGAAAAACCCGGATGTTATCTGGGTGGGAACTGGTGAGGGCAATCCCAGGAACAGTCAGACGAGCGGAAATGGAGTTTATAAAAGTATTGACGGAGGTAAAAACTGGGTGCATCTGGGTTTAGAAAAAACCAGAAATATACACAGAATAATAATTCACAGGGATAATCCTGATATCGTCTGGGTAGGTGCTCAGGGGTCTGCCTGGGGCGAGAGCACAGATAGAGGTGTTTTTAAAACCACAGATGGGGGTAAGACATGGAGGAAAGTATTGTATGTGAACGAAAAAACAGGAATCGCGGATTTGATCGTGGATCCTGTAAATCCCGATAAGTTAATCGCAGCAATGTGGGAATTCAGAAGATGGCCCTGGTTTTTTAACAGCGGCGGACCAGGTTCCGGTTTGTATATTTCCTACGATGGTGGTGATTCCTGGGAAGAACGGATAGATAAAGACGGGTTACCTGAGGGCAACCTTGGCAGAATGGGACTTGCCATAGCGCCAAGTAATACGGATATCATATACGCCCTCGTTGAATCCAAGAAGAACGCACTTTATGTGTCGAAGGATGGTGGTTTCAAATGGGAAAAAGTAAGTGATAAGAATATCGGCAACAGGCCATTCTATTACGCGGATATCTATGTCGATCCTCTTAATGAAAACAGGATATATAATCTCTATTCGATAGTTACGGTCAGTGAAGATGGTGGAAAAACTTTCAGTACCATGCTTGCCTACGGTGGTAGTTCCACGGATATACATCCTGATCATCATGCATGGTGGGTACATCCTGATGATCCCTCTTTTCTGATCAACGGAAATGATGGCGGGCTGGCCATTTCAAGGGACCGGGGTAATACCTGGCGCTTCGTTGAAAACCTGCCCCTTGCTCAATTCTATCACATCAACTATGATATGGAGTTTCCCTATAATGTCTACGGTGGAATGCAGGATAATGGCTCCTGGAAAGGGCCGGCCTATGTATGGAAAGCCGGTGGCATTAGAAACAGCTACTGGAAGGAATTATTTTTTGGGGATGGTTTCGATGTGGTCCCGGATCCTGATGATTCCCGGTATGGATATGCCATGTCACAGGGCGGGTTCCTCGGATACTATGATGCTGAAACCGGAAGAACGCAAATGATACGACCCGTGCATCCGCAAGGGGAGGACCTTCGATTTAACTGGAATGCTGCCATTGCCCAGGATCCCCATGATAACAGCACCCTCTATTATGGAAGTCAATTTGTCCATAAAAGTACAGATAAAGGTCAGAATTGGTCCATAATCTCGCCGGATCTGACCACGGATGATCCGGAAAAGCAGAAACAGATTGAAAGCGGGGGTCTGACATATGATGTGACACAGGCAGAGAACTATTGTTCCATTGTCGCCATAGCCCCAAGTAACTTGGATAAGGATGTTATATGGGTTGGAACTGATGACGGGAACCTTCAACTTACTACTGACGGAGGTAAAAGCTGGGAGAAACTTAACAAAAGGATCAAAGATATGCCGGAAGGTGCATGGATACCTCAAATAGTCCCATCCACATATTCTGCGGGGGAGGCTTTTGTAATTATCAATAATTACAGAAAAGATGATTGGACACCCTTTCTCTACCACACCACGGATTTTGGTAAATCGTGGGTAAACCTGGTGGAGGGAAATAAGGTCTGGGGTTATACCTTGTCTGTAGTACAGGATCCTGTAACACCCGGACTTTTATTCCTTGGTACTGAATTTGGCCTTTACTATTCTCTTGACAAAGGACAAAGCTGGATAAAATGGGGAGAGACCTATCCGACAGTATCAACCATTGATTTAAAAATACATCCCAGGGAACATGACCTGATTATTGGTACATTCGGCCGGGCTGCCTATATAATCGATGATATACGGCCTTTACGGGATATGGCCATAAACAACAAGGACGGAAAATTAAGTGGATTGAATTTATTCGAACCCCCCTTGGCATACCTGAGTGCAAGGCAGCAGGCTTCAGGCTCACGCTTTGCCGGCTATGGTATCTTTGCGGGTGAGAACCGGCAAAGTGGGGGAAGCATTACATATTACCTGGAATCATTAAAACCTGATACTGTAGAAACAGATGGTGTCAAGGAGATTAAAGAACTAACAAATGACAGCCTCTGGGTGGAATTTTTTAATGAAAACGATGAAAGGATCAGGAGGATAAAAACAGGTGTTAATAAAGGCTTTAACAGGTTCTTCTGGGATCTTGAAAGGAAAGGTGAAAGATACCCCGGAACACCCAAGCCGGTATCAAAGGAAGTCTCTGATCCGGGAGGTCCCAATGTGCTTCCCGGGAAGTATAAGGTTAAGATCCAATACGGGGAATGGGTAGATTCCACCAGCATTGAAGTAAAACTTGATCCTAGAATAGAATTTAACGAATCGGCCTTAGTAGCATTGGATAAGGATGTTGATAAGGCCCTGGCTCTGGTTGCCAGGGTCACAGGGAAAGTGGACCAACTGAATGAAATTAAAAAATCAATTTCTCTCGTAGAAAAAATGCTTTCTGATGACGATATCTCTGAGGATATAAAGGAACGTACTAAAGCAGCAAAGGACACCGTCAAATTCTTTATCGAATTGATCAATACCCCTGAAGATGTTCAGGGCATTCAGAGGTCTCCTGATATTTTGTCGACCAGGCTTTCGATGCTTAATTATTATATAAGTTCCGCCATCGACAGGCCGAATCAGTCACAACAGATCATGCTAAACCGGGTATCAGAAGAAGTTGAAAAAGTTGTCGGTCAGATCGACGAATGGCTGGGTGAGGAGTGGGAAGAAACACAACAGATTATAGAAGCAGCCAGGTTAAGTCCGTTTAAGAAAGAAAATGAACAATAGTTCTTAATGTCTATTTTTAATCTATTAATTATGAAAAATTCAATAAAGTTATTTCCATTAGCAATGATTGTCATTATGCTGTTAATGGCAGGATGTGCATCAACCAAGAAAAGCAAAACTTCTATCCCAAACTACATCGGACAGTGGAACTATGTCTTGTCCCTGCCTGATCAGGATATTGAAGGTTACTTAAAATTCAGTCAGGAAGGGGATGCCGTAACAGGTATTGTTGGTGGACAGGAGGGAGAAACACCTTTGTCAGATTTTGCCATAGATGAAGAAAAAGTATCCGGGACATTTGAAGCAATGGGATACGAAATCCAACTAAGTGGTAATTTTGAGGGGGATGTTTTAAAGGCAAGCATGTCAGCCGCCGGATATGATTTCCCCTTTGAAGCGACAAAAAAGCAATAATTATATCCAAAAAGGAAAAGGTGACCGTCAGTCACCTTTTTTTTATTTCTTTGAAACCCATTTTGGAACGTAAATGGTATCAATAGCTTCAAGTATGTCTGCCCGGCTAATCTGTCCGATAAGTTTTCCTTCTTCGTTGATAACCAGTAATCTCTTATATTTCGTTTCCAGAAATATTTTCGCTGCATCAACTACATTAGCAGAAACATCTATGACTTTCATTACACTGGTCATGTAGGATTCCACTTTAATGTTTGCGATAGGTTCATTGTGATAAACACTATCTACCAATAGCCTGAGACAATCCTTGTCGTCAATTAATCCCACTACTTCCTTATTTTCATTCAATACCGGTGCCCCTGAAATATTCTCCTTAAGAAATGTTCTTATAGCTTCTATCACATCGGTATCCGGGGAGAAAGTGATCAGGTCCGTGGCCATATATTTGGTAATAGGCTCAAATTGCTCATCGCGAGGTTTTTGGCTATCTTTTGATTCTTTCTTCGTAAACTTGGGTTTAAAACTTTTTACCATAATTACTATTGACTAGGTCTTTGCTTTTAATTTAAATCATATCCTAAAAATACATAATAATATACCATTTTATAAAAATAAAAACAAGTATTGAATATCCTGATTATTTGTGGAAGGGATCTATAAAATAAAAAAATCCCGCCTTATGCGGGACTTTTTTTAACCTTAAACTCTTAAGCCATGAAGCATTTTATTACTGATAATAACGAAATAAAGAACAGAGGTATAATCCAATCGATCAAAAAACGTATGAATGGGGATATATTAGGCTTAATAGGAACAGAAAAGGGATGAAAACAAAAGGTAAATTAAACTCATATCTTTAAATATTATAATCCGGTTGTGATAATTGAGAAAGTAATTCACTAACTTTCAGTACAAACTTTTTATTTGATATTATGATCCGCCGCTATTTGGTTTTGGTAATTTTTATTACTGTTGTTTTTAATTTAAATAATTGTTCTTCAAAAAAATCAGAGGAACGTCCGAATCCCAAGGAGACCCTGGTCAAATACCGGGAACTGAGAAATGAATGGAAACTTGCTGAAGCATATTCCATGTTGGCGGACACCTGCAAATCATACATAGCAGAAGAGGAGTTTATTGCTTATAATATGCAACCAGATAGTGTCAGGAAGAACTATAAGTTTTCAATAATTGAGATAGATTCTTTACCTGTTTTTGAAGACTCTGATTTTGCCCGCTACAAGGTAAAATATCAAAGTATAATATTCGATAGTAAGGACACCGTATTTGGTTCCTGGGATTACAGGTTGTTATTTGAGGATGGATCATGGAAAATAATATGGTTTGGCAGGATGGCCTCCATTGCATCAGATCATCTTCAGAACCAGCAATACGATCAATCTTTGGTATTATATATGGTGATATGCGCTGTTGACCCTTATAATGATATTGCCTTGCGGGGTTTGGCTTTATCCTATATTAACCTGTCACAAAACAACGAGGCCATCAATGCTGCTCAAAGGCTGGTTCAACTTAAACCGGATGATCCTGCGGCGCATACTTTCCTTGGGGATCTTTACGGTTCATCCGAACAGTTTGATAATGCCATTGAAGCTTATTCCAAAGCCATAGAGATTTCACCTGAACCAGTATTTTATGTAAACCTTGGAAGTGTTTATAAAATGAATGGTCAGTTTGTCGAAGCCGATGATTCATATAGAAAAAGTATAGAATTAGATTCTTTATCTCCACAGGGTTGGTGGATGCTGGGAGAGTTGTATCTATATAACCTGGAAGACAGGGCTATGGCAAAAACCTTTTTCAATAAGGCCCTGCAACTGGAACCTATGTCGGATTACTATCAGATGAGATTATATTACGGGTATGCTTTGTTATTATATTCCGATGCTGTTGAAACGGATCCTGATGAAATTTCAGCTGATGAGCGAAAATTGCTGCTCAAAGCAAAAACATATATTGGTAAAGCCTTGAAAATAGATCCCAGAAGCTCTGAATTTTCTTATCTGTCGAATGAGATTAATAAGCAGTTGATGGGATCCTGATCAGAAACACTAATTAATAAAGATAATTATCCCGAATTAATCCTTTTTATCCTTCTTTTTAAATAATTTCTTGAAGAACTTCTTCACTTTACCATCCTCCTTAACCGCAGTGCTGTCATCTTCAGATCTTTCTTTATTATCACCTTTTTTACCTTCCTCATTTTCTTTGTTTTTCTTGAAAAGGCTTTCAAAGAACCTGTTCCATGCACCTTTTGTTCTTGTACCCTCGCATTCCATCATTTCTGTATATCTGGAAGATATGTTTAAAGGACTGAGATATGATCTTCTTAGCTCGGTCTGACCCTCTATGTCCCTGATGATATTTCCGGCAATTGGTAAGGCAAGGGCTGAACCACTGCCATTTTTTCCTTCAGAAAAGTGAATTCCCGGATTGCGGGCACCGACCCATACACCGCATGCAAAATCAGGGGTATAGGAAAAGAACCAGGCATCACTGTACTCCTGTGAGGTGCCGGTTTTACCAGCCAGATCAGACCTGATACCGAACTGGCCGCGAATCCTGGCTCCGGTACCTTCATTTATAGCTTTTTGAAGCATAGCAGTAATGGTATTGGCCACCTCAGGATTCATAACCTTTTTACCCGGATTATCAGGCTTTTCATAGATAACCTCTCCCTCCGAGGTAGTGATCTTTCTGATCATAACAGGTTGTTGCATCTGACCCTGGTTGGCGAATGCAGCATAAACTTTTGTGGCTTCATAGAGAGAAACATTCATAGTCCCCAAAGCCACTGAAGGATTTTCAGCAGGATTTTCTTCTAATTCCAGCACAGAACACATCTCCTCAAGGTTTTTATAGCCTGTCTTAAAGTACAGGTCTACGGTTGGGATATTCAGGGAATGGACCAGGGCATACCACATGGAGGTTTCATCACCGCTGCTTCCATCGTAGTTCCTGGGTGCCCAATCATCATATTCTTCGTAAACTTTTTCTTCATTATCCAGATAATCGCATGGAGATTTGCCGTCTTTGATGGCTGCAGCATAGAGAACAGGTTTGAAAGAGGAAGCGATCATTCGTTTAGAGAGTACCAGGTCATACGGAAGATACCTGAAATGATTACCACCAACCCAGGCTTTTACATCCCCGGTTTTAGGATCCAGGATCAGTACGCCTGAGTTTAACATATTTTCATAGTGCCAGGCGCTGTCAAGTTTTGTTATCTCCTGGACATAAATGCTATCCCAGGACCATAATTCTCTCTTTTCCCGGATAGTATTATCAAATTGATCCTTCAACCCGGCTTTCTTTTTCTTAACCTCTGGATCATTACTGAAAGCCTTTTGCATTAGGGATAGCTGTTTATAAATTCCCTGCTTGACCAGCATTTGCAGCCGGCTATCCATGGTAGTCGTTATTATCAGACCATCTCTTTCAATATCGTATTCGGCATCGCTTTTATTCTTCAAGTCATTCAGGATCTCTCTTGCCTTGTTTTCAACCTGGAACAGAAAATATTGTGCAGGCCCTTCATAGCTTAAATTTGAATAATCCAGGTCAAGAGGTAAAAAGATCTGTTCCTGGTAAACTTCATCGTCAATTTTTCCCTGATCATACATGAGTTGCAGGACAAGGTTCCGTCGTTGCAAAGCGCGTTCAGGATTCAATCGGGGATGATAATACGTGTTTCCCTTTAAAAGTCCGACTAGCATGGCCGCTTCATCGATTTCCAGTTCAGAAGTGGTTTTATTATAATATCTGTTGGCCGCTGCTTCAATTCCAAATACCTCTTCCCCGAAAGGCACTATATTTAAATAGAGAAGTAAAATTTCATCTTTACTATATACTTCTTCCAGGCGCACTGCTATAATTGCTTCCCTGATCTTATTGACCGGAAGTGTCAGCAAACCAAAATCCTCCCGGCCATACAGGTTTTTAGCAAGCTGCTGGGTTATGGTACTTCCCCCACCCGATGACCTGTTGCCCATGATGATCGATTTAATGATTACCCGCATCAAGCTTCGGTTATCAATACCATTGTGTTCGTAGAATCGAACATCTTCTGTACTGATCAATGCATCGATTAGATGTTGTGGAAGGGCTTCCCTGTCAACCTGTGTATGGTTTTTCGAAAAGATCTTACCAATGAGCACCTGATCGCTGCTGTATACCAATGTCGCATTATCATTTTTAAGATTGGCCAGTTCATCAGTGGAAGGTAGTGGCCCGAAAGCACCTGTAAAGATCATCCCCAGGAATCCGCCAAGAATCAGAATAACCAGCAAGATACCGGTTATTGCTGTATACAGACGCGCAGTAAAGTCACTG
>CBDUCT010000151.1:0-8414 GCA_965365715.1 uncultured Cyclobacteriaceae bacterium
CAATCCAGTCGTCATATTCCTAAACCCCGTCCGGCACGGAAAGGTTTGCCCCCTTGATGGCCAGGATATAATTGATAACCAGGTTGGGTACATCGCCTGAAGTAATGGTCATATCGTAAGGATCCACAAGTGCATCGTCCGGCAATAATACCTCCAGACCATTCGTATCCGTTAATTTGAAATAATAATATAATTCACCATCAGCAGATAGGGCTGGAACAGTAGCAGTGTAGTTAATATTATCGCCGGAAGTCATTATCAGGGTTTCATCGGCACCATTTTCCACTCTATAGACCATTTCGACATTCGATACGTTTGAGGCATCAGATATTTCCAGGTTAAAATTTATAACCTCCCCCACCATAGGAATTTCAGGTGTATAACCATATGATTTGAAGGTTGATATGGGGCGGTCACCATTGCTTTCATTTTTAGTTGCGAACCCGGTTATTTGCCAGGTGCCTTGCCCGTCCGGAAATCTGGCATAAGTCTCACCATCCATGGCTGGAAAAACGATCTGGTCTATGACCTTCCCATCAGGACGCTGTATGGTTAGACTTTCACCCTGTGAAGAAAGCTTAAAGGGTAAATTCAATCCAACGCCCTGATCATCACAGTGAAGAATAAGGAAGTTGCCGGGTTTTACAATATGTCCGGCGGGTAGGGTATACATATTCAGAGGGCTGTCAAAGACCTTCCATCCTTCCAGGTTTACATCCGCATTACCGTAATTATACAATTCGATCCAGTCCGGATTCCCGGTAGAATGGAGCTCATTGAAAGCTATTGAATCAGGTTCCTCTACAATTATTGGCGGATCGGTCTCCTCATCAGAACAAGACACAACACCCAAAAACAATACCAACATTACATAAATTACCAGTTCCCGCATCTTCATAATTCAAATCTTTAAAAAATGATCTTATCATAAAAGGTTGATCCCTTCTACAAAAGAACGCTATTGAAGGCAAAAAAATTGAAATTTTCAGTAGAATTAATTTGAAAAAAGGCCGATATAATCTGGCTGAATAAAAATCTTTCTATTCCCGGTAACCCTCCAGCTACGATAGATCAAAATCTGAATGGGGGTAATCAGTTTATCCGGGTTTAAATTAGTTAATATATTTTAATAATAACAGGGTTTTTATTGCTATCCGATATGTTTTTAAATATTCGATGCTGATTCCATTATGATCGTCTTCAATATAAGCATAGGGATAAAGCTGGTAATGTTGAATAGTTTAAATTTTTTATGGCACGAATACCAAAGAATTCAATCCCTATATATTCTCTTTTTGTGGCGGGATTAAAAAGATTGATCTTAATATTCCAGCCATTATTTGTTAATATTCTTTTTCTTTACTTCCTTGAAAAGAGTGAAAATAGAATGCAATATTAGTTTCTGAATCGATTGGATAAGATAGATAATGGCTAATATTTTATAAACAAAGAATCGAATCAATGAATTTTTTGAAAAAGAGAATTTTTTATCCTTTGAAACAAAGAATTATCATCTGGCCAAAATCCTTGAAACGGTGGCTGACTCTATGTAATATACTCCTGATTATTCCCGGTCAGGCAGCAGTCCGCTTACCTCAGTTAATAAGCAATGGAATGATCCTTCAGCGGGAGGCGGATGTAATGATCTGGGGATGGGCTGATAAGAACGAGGCAATTTCCCTTAATTTTTTAAATAAAGATTACCAAACAAAAGCGAATGCCGGGGGGGAGTGGAAAGTACGATTGAAAAATCTACCAGCCGGAGGCCCGCATATGATGACCATAAAGGGTAATAATACACTCGTCATTGAAAATATTCTTATCGGGGACGTCTGGGTATGTTCCGGACAATCAAATATGAACTATAGGTTGAGAGGGGCGATATCGATTTACGAAAATGAGATAGCAGAGGCCAAAAACCCTGAGATCAGGAGCTTTACAGTACCTGAAACATACAATTTCATTACTCCGCAGAAAGATATAAACAGTGGTGAATGGATTGAAGCCACGACTGAAACAGTACTGGATTTCTCCGCCGTCTCTTATTTCTTTGCCGCGGAATTGTATAAAAGGTACAAGGTTCCAATTGGTCTTATTCATTCCAGCAGAAGTGGATCTCCGGCCCAGGCCTGGATAAGTAAGGAGGCCATTAAAGAATTTCCCCACTATTATGAAGAAGCCATAACTTATGAAGACCATACACTAATTGAGAAAATCAAGGAAGAAGAAAGAGTCAGGGAAGTATCATGGTTTCAACTGGCCAATGCTTCCGACGAGGGCTATAAGTCACACGGAACCTGGTATGATCCTTCAACGAATACTGCTGAATGGGAAAGCATGACCATGCCCGGAATTATTGCCCGAGAACCTGTGGGGAATATTCATGGGGTGTACTGGTTTAGAAAAGAAATTCAAATACCGGACAATATGGAAGGGAAAAAAGCATTTTTAAAAATGGGCCGGTTGGTTAATTCGGATTCTGTTTATATCAATGGCACTTTTGTTGGTGCTACCGGTCATCAATGGTCACCCAGAAATTATGAAATTCCGGTTGGGTTACTCAAAGAGGGGACAAATACCATAGTAATCAGACTGATAAACCATAACGGTTACGGTGGTTTCCTGGAGGGGTATCCTTACGAGATAAGATCGGGGGATGAAACCGTTGAACTTGCCGGGGAATGGAAATATATACTGGGAGCAAAAATGGATGTTTTGCCTTATCAAACTCAATTTTCCTGGAAAGCGACCGGATTGTATAATGGAATGATATCACCACTGACAAATTATACAATTAAAGGGGTAATCTGGTACCAGGGTGAAGGAAATACTGGTAAACCGGTGGAATACGAATCTTTGTTTCCTTGCATGATAAAAAACTGGCGAGAAAGCTGGCAAAAGGGTGATTTCCCATTTCTGTATGTGCAATTAGCCAATTTCATGGAGCCAACAGAAAATCCCACAGCCAGCAATTGGGCAATGTTACGGGATGCCCAGCGTAAAACCCTTTCAGTAGCTAAAACTGGAATGGCGGTTGCTATTGATATTGGAGAAGCCCATGATGTACACCCTATGAATAAAAAAGATGTAGGTTATCGATTGTCACTTGAGGCACAAAGAATAGCATATAATGACAAAACGGTGGTAAGTGCCGGTCCACTGTACAGATCGATGGAAATAAATGGAAATAAGATTGTCGTTTCCTTTGAACTCTTTGGAAGCAACCTTAAGATAAGAAATGGAGAAAAGTTACATTGTTTTGCTATAGCCGGAGCTGACAAAAAATTCTTATGGGCACAGGCCAAAATCGATGATAATAAAATAATTGTCTGGCATCCGGATGTTTCAGAACCAGTTGCCGTACGCTATGCCTGGGCTAATAATCCTGAAAATGCTAATCTGGTAAACTCTGAAAACCTGCCGGCATCTCCCTTCAGAACGGACGATTGGGAAAAATAAAAAAACAAATTAATTTTCTGTTTCCCTAAGAGATATAGGAGAGAAAATCACCTATGAGAATGAAGGTGAGGGCATATGTTTTTGATATCCGGGATGAGTTAAAATTTAAAAGGATTCCCTAAATCTTTCATTTTAGTATTAAAAAACTGGACAGTATAAAAAAGCACTATGCAGTCTGCTTCTCCATGAAAGAAAGCAATAGCCGGATCCTGTTAATTCATTGACTGCATATGGGCCTTTGCCCACAGGTTGTTCTTATATGTTTCCAGGGCTTCAGTAAACAAACCTTTTGCATCCTCTTTTTCGTTCAGACCTGAATAACCAAGCGCTTTGAGATAATAAGCCTCGGAAATGGCCCTGTTTCCTTTTGCCGAACCTTCTTCAATTCCTATCCCAGATCCAATCCGGCCTCTGGCCAGTTGGTCATCTCCTTTGTCGATCAATTCTTTATAGATGGCCTCAGCTTTTTCAGCCTGGCCAAGTTTTTCATAAGACCTGGCCTGGTAGTACAAAAGATCCGGCCAGTCGTTAGAATTTTCAGCCTCAACACTTTTGGTATAAAATTCTTTGGCTTTGGATCTCTTGCCTTTCGTTTCATAGGCCTCTCCCATAAAATAATAGATCATGGCATTTCTTTCATCATCCAGGGGTTTACCTACTTCAAGGTTTTCCGGGTATAACATGGCCATTTCTAGTTCTTCTATGGCTTCATCCGTTTGTCCATTTCTTAATAACTCCCTGGCTTTGAGCACGTGCGCATCCACATAATGATAATAGATGACACGACCACCTTCCCAGGTTCTGAAATGATGCTCATTAAGGAAACCGATGGCTTTATCATATTCCCCATTTAGATTATACAATTTTACAAGACTTTTGGGGGCTGTAATGTCGTTTTTGATCACATCGATATGTTCTGACATAATGGCCAGGCATTCCCTGAAATCTTCATCAGACAGATCATAATAATACTCCAACTCGGCATACCATACCGCATGGCCCGGATCCATCTCTATAGCCTTTTTCATGTATTCAACAGATTTTTCCGTGTTGTTTTCATGGTAGAAAGCCCCAAATGCCAGATTTCTCCATACCATCCCCAATTTGTCATTCGCTTGGAGGGCCTTATTCCACGCTTCTATAGCATCGCCAGGTCTCTTATCATACAAAAGATTTCCAAGCAGGTAATAGGGTATGGCATGGTCAGAGGCCATATCAATAGCATTTTCAAGCACCTGAATGGTCTCGCGGCGGTATGGGAAGCAATAATCAACCGATTTTTCTCCGGCATTTTTCAGATACAGCATCGCTTTATCAGCCTGATTGCGCTCGGCATTAAACCAGGCCAGGTAGTAATCGACAAGCGGATTGGATGGGTTCTCCAGGGAAGACAATAAACGCAGCCCCTCATCAAACATGCCGGCATTCATATAATGCACCGCGATTTCCAGATAATTGTTTTCTATATCCTGCATATATTTTTCCCATTTGTCCATGGAATAATTTCCAGTGATCAATTCCTTTTCGTAATAGGCTGTAAAATTGATTGGATCAAAATCAATGATGTTGTTCACCAGTTCCAGGGCCTTCTCTTTTTCACCGGATCTTCTCAACAGAGCGGAGTAAAGGATCGAGATACGTCCATCCAGGTTATTGGTGGAATAGGCCTTTTTGATATGCTCCAGTGCTTTGGAGTAGTTTCCCTTATTGCTTTCTATCAATGCAAGCTGGTAATATCCTGAAGAATGCCACTCATAATACCAGGTCGATTGAGAGAAATTGCGGTATGCCTGGTCCGTTTTACCCAATGCCAGTTCGGCTAATCCGAGATAATAAAACAGCTCTCCTTCCTTGGGCTGATAATATTTGACGCGTAGCTTGTCCGCTGCTTTTTGAAGGTATCCCTCAGCTTCTTCAAACCTCCATTGATGAACCCTTCGGATTCCAAGTGCCAAATTTACACGGTAGTCATTCGGGGATATCTTTAATGCTTTCAGAAAATAATCATCAGGGTTAACCCCGGGTCTTCTGAATTGTTCAACAAATCTCCCCGTAAGATACAGGTCCTCCGGGGATTCCAGTTCCTCAGGCAAAGCCGGTCTCTCCTGTACTTCCGGCAATTCAGGATTTAATGGTTTATATGGTTTGTAAGATACCAGTAAATTGTCATCCTTATCCCGCAGCTCGACATGTAATTGATACTCATCCAGTTCTTCCTCACTTTTATAGGTCTCAGTAAAGGGTTTTGCCGGATCAATCTTAATGATGGTAGTGTTCAGGATCTCTTTACCATAACTCAATGTAGCCTTTGCTTCTTCAAAGGATCTTGTCGTGTTAAATCCATAAAAAACTGTTTTCGCATCTTTCATCTGGAGGGTGACAGAGGCATCCAGGGTGGCATTTTTTACGATTTCAAGATCCCGGATAGGATACCAGAAGTTTTTTGCCTGCTTTACGGAATGTGGAGTGAACCAGCTGTAACCTGGTTGATTATTGGAAAAGGTCCCTGTCATAAGCTCGACATACGCCCTACCGTCATCGGTGAGTTTTCTCCTGGCGTTCTGCCCCTGAAGACCCGGACCGAATTGCCAAAGTTTGGAGGTTTTGTTTTGGATTACATCACCCACATGAATGGTGCCTGCATTCGTAGCGTAATCATAACCACCCACGAATCCCTCTTTTCCCTGCCAGAAAAAGAAAGATACCGGATCAGGATGGTTTTTCCACCAGGTGAGGTCCACCCCTTCCGTATAATCAATACCTCTGTAAACTTCATGGGAGATAGGCCAGTGTGTAAAACTGGTATTGCTGTGAAATACCCCGATCTCCTGGCTTGGGGGCCAGAAGGTTCGCCAATTTTCATCAGAAGTGATGGCCACATTGGCCCAGAATAAGAAGTTTCTGGTCACTTCATTCGTATTGTTCAGGCGATACTCAGCTTCTATGTAAGAACATCCGGGTCGAAGCGTTATACCAATGATCCCCCTTAGCCGAAGGTCCCGTTCGGTTTCGCCAATCCAGATCGTGGCACTACCATCCTCATTTTCTACCATAAAATAATCCGAAGGTATTAAGGTAGTCGTTCTATGGTGGTGAGGAAAACACCACTCTATCCCACCCGAGATCCAGGCACCTAAAGTTCCGATCAGATCGGGTTTGATAACACTGTTTCTATGGAATAATTCACGGCCATTCGTTTTATCTATTGCAGAGAACAGCCTGCCCCCAAACTGGGGAAGGATGGCTACTTTCAGGTATTCGTTTTCCAGGTAAACCATGTTGTAAGTCACCATACTCAATTCATCTCCGAGGTTGGTCTGGGCAGGATAGGGGTACATGTGGCCAGCTGCACCCTGGACCACTCTGCCCGTATAGAACATCGGGCTGCGTTCATCAGCGCCTTTCTGATACGTTGGTATTTCTTCTGTTCCTTCGTATACCTTGACTTGTGAATAGGATATTGCTGAAAAGAGCAATATCAGGAGACTAAAAAGTGTTTTTTTCATAATTCATGAAGTTTAGGGCCCTCATTCAGACTATTGAAAAAATAAGCAGATATAATTTGACGGTATGAGAATATTACTATTCCTGACAACCTTTCTGCTACTAAAGATTAAAATCTGAAAGGGGACAATCAGTTTATCCGGGTTTAAATTAGTTAATATATTTTATTTTTAACAAGGAATTAAAGTAATCATTGATTTTGGGGTCATTAATCATCGATTTCCCTCTCTTTATTCATCAGCCTGTGAATTTATACTTTTTATCAAAGTGTCAGGTGTCATAACTGGTAAGTCCGAATGCTTGTAATCTCTCACGTTTCTGGTCACGATCAGGTCAATTCGTTTATAATCTGATGCAGAGTAATACTGCAACGCATCTTCGAAATCTCTGAAATCTGAGTTCAATGCTTGCAATACCGAGTCTTCATCCACTTTGAGGATATTCAGAATGCCAGAGAGGTCTTTTAATATCGAGAGGGTCATCTTTCTGCTCAGTTGCTGATTGATCAGATAATATAAATTACTGAAGCAGAGGGCGGAGGTATGGCCTTTTATCTTCCGGTTTTCTATTAACGCAAATATTACTTCAGAACTGTCGGAGAATGGCTTTCTATCCGTGATATAATCGATTATCACATCAGTATCTATGAATGCATCCGTCATTTTTTATATTTATTTGAAAGTGCTTTTGCCAGTTCTTTTTTGTAATCATAATCCTCAGGTACTTTTAATGCACCCTTTAAATCTTTTATCTTCGGGGAAATATTCAGATTTTGAACTGGTTCATCTGAAATCAGAAACTTTAAATAGCTTTCCACAAGATCTGACAGGCTCCTGCCCTGATTTCTGGCATATTTTTTAGCCTCCTCAGCTACTTTTTTGTCGATACTCAGGTTAAGTCTGGAATACATTTATGCGTATAATTAGATAATCAAATATACGCATAAATTTAAAAATATGCGCATAAATAGGAACTATTTTATACGCATAAATACTTTTTTAATCCAATCCTTAGTTTCCTTATATTTACTCAAACCCAGGCCTAGTCCTGGCTTTCTGCAAATTCCTTGAACAGCTCCAGGTACTTGAAAGACTGTTTTTTGAAGGCACCAGGCATGAGAAAAGCAATTATTTTCATGAATCCACTGAATTGGAATTCATTTTCAGTGATATATTTTGTCTTTGTATCGGACAGTTTTTTAAACTTGTTTTTTACAATGTTAAAAACGCCTTTGGCTTCGTATGTACCTGTGAACTCATCGGGCAGGTTTTTGACGGTGATGGTTTCGATCATTTCAATTTCCCGCTTTCCCATCTTGAAAAAAAGCCTTGATTTAGCACCGGGTTGTCCGGCTATTCCGCTGATGTGTTCATAACTCTGAAGGCCTTCCATCCACTTCTTCAGATTATCTTCATTGTCAAATAGTTGGATGACTTTATCGATAGGCTTAT
>CBDUCT010000152.1:0-8413 GCA_965365715.1 uncultured Cyclobacteriaceae bacterium
CGTGGGAGAAAAGGGTAGTTCAACGGATCTGGTTATTAATTCCCTTTACTTCCAGGATGAAAAGCTGGAACCGGTAAGTATGGCGGAAGTAGATGAACTGAATAATCTGGGATTCGGATATTGTATACCTATTTTGACCGGATTTAATGCCAGGACATATCCGATTGTTGGAACAACGCTGGACTATTTAAAATTCAGAAATATGTCACTGTCTGAGGGGAAAAAGATGGCGTCTTTGGGAGATTGCGTCCTGGGATATACGGTTGCAGAGGAACTCAATTTAAGATCAGGAGATCATATTATATCCAGCCCGGAAAGTTTCTTTGACTTTGCAGGAGTATATCCCTTGAAAATGAAAATAACGGGAATTCTTAATCCAACAAATACCCCTGATGACAGGGCCATTTTTACGGATATTAAAAACGCCTGGATCATAATGGGCATTGGTCACGGGCATCAGGATCTGGCCGATGAAACGGATCCAACTTTGGTCATTGATAATAAAGATGGGGTAGTAACTGCTACTGCAAAGGTTTTTATGTATAACGAGATCACCGAGAAAAATAAGGATAGTTTTCATTTTCATGGCCAGCAACAGGATTTCCCGGTAAGTTCCATGGTTTTTGTTCCTAAAGATGAGAAATCGCTTACCATACTAAGGGGCAGATTTGAATCCGGTGAAATTCAGACCCAGGCCATTGTTCCTCAGGAAGTGGTAAGAAATTTACTGAACAGTATTTTCAGAATTAAACAGATCTTTGACGGAGTATTTATTGCTGTGGGATTTGCTACCCTCTTGATCTTCATATTGATCATGACACTAACCATTAGGTTAAGGAAAGATGAGATCAATACCTTTGAGATTATCGGATCTTCTAGATTTAAAGTTGCCGGGATCCTGAGTATGGAAGTGGCGATCATGTTTATAAGCAGCCTAGCATTTGCATTCATATTATATCTTATATCCGGCTACTATGTGAATACATTTATTGTAAAGTTCATTATTTAATCGATGGGACTTAATCTTATGCAATTTCAGAACATATTGGTTAAACGAAATAATGCCTTACGAATTTTTATATGCTTTCTACGATTATTAGACTATATAATTTAAAGTTTTATGAAAAGTACAATATCCAGATTTATTTCTCTACTGTTTTTTTCGGTGATTTTAATTTCCTGTTCGCCAGATAAAAGATCAAATAACCTGGAAGAGGAAAATTTAAAACCCATGGTGGCTGTTGTAAATTATCCGATATATTGCTTTGCGGAAAAAATTGGCGGGGATAAAATAGAAGTCTTTTTCCCGGAAATCGATGGAGATCCTGCCTACTGGCAACCGGATGAAGCCGGGATCGGGAAATTTCAGAATGCTGACCTGATCCTGTTAAACGGGGCAGATTATGCTAAATGGACCAGCATGGTCAGCCTGCCAGCCTCTACCCAGGTTAATACATCGAAAGCCTTTGCCAGCCGCCTTATTGAAGTAAAGGGGGAAGCCCACAGTCATGGGCCTGAAGGTGAACACAGTCACACAGGATATGCTTTTACAACATGGCTTGACATGAAAAATGCGGCATTACATGCGGAAGCCGTTAAGGAAGCCCTTGCGGACCTGATCCCGGAGGAAAAAGAATATTTTAATTTGAATTACATAAAGGTTCTGGATGATCTGAATAAAATAGACAATCAGTTAAGTGAAATTTTAGGGGCAAGTGATAACCTTGAAGTTTTCGCTTCACACCCTGTGTACCAATACCTCGCTAAGGGGTATAACATCAGTATCATAAGCTACCATTGGGAACCAGACCAGATGCCATTTGAAGAATCCTGGAAGGAATTTGAACATGATCTGGATCATCATTCCGCGCGCGCCATGCTCTGGGAAGATGAGCCTCTCCCTGAGATCAGGAAGAAACTCGAAGACATGGGTGTAAAAGTGATTGTCTTCAGTCCCGGAGGGAACAGAAACGAGCTTGATTTTATATCACTCATGGCAGGAAACGTGGAAAATCTAAAAGAAGGACTGAACTAAAGTTTATCAGTTCTATAGGTGTTCCCCAATAACCTTTATAATGAAAAGATTACCTTTTACATTGAAGCTGCATTTAAATGTTATATTATTTTATGTATATAAACCGAGTATCTAAAGAAGAATAAAAACATTTATTCAATTTCGAAAAACCTGGTCAATTGGAAGCCGAAAACGGTAAGTAAAAGGCATATTAAAAAAGATGGTCTTTAGAATCACCTCTTTTTTAGCAATATCTATTTCATTTCTTAACAGGTTTGATCGGGAACTTCTTCATAAGTTTATTTACTGATTTCGGAATGGATTTTTCCCTTTTTTCAGGTTTTTCCTGAACGGTCCCTACACCGACAGCCTGCCAGATCTGATCTTTCGATCCCCCATCAAATACATCTACGACCATGGTTCCTTCAAGGTAATCATTTTCGGTATAATTCGTTGTGGAATGACCCATGCCCCATCCCATACCTCCTCTCCGGTAACCCATGCCCGCACCACCATAATAATTGGTGTAACCGGTAATACTGGTTTTCTGATCAATGACCAGGTATAAGGAAAGCGTCATATCAGCATCACTATCCACTCTTTCAAGATCTCTCATATCCATCTGCTCTATGAAAGCATCCCTGATCCTTTTCTTATCAAAATCATTAACGATCTTGTCAATGTCATCCTGCCAGCCTAAAAAGGTATATGTCTTATATTTTGAGAAATCAACTTCCTTGTCAAAATCGACTTTAACTTTTTGTGCTAAGAGACCTGAATTGAAAATGAGGACTAATCCAGTGGTGAGTAAAATAATCTTTTTCATATTATTTGTGCTTGGGTAATGAGTGAATTATAAAAGTAAGAAATTGAGATATTTAGGACAAACCCAATATGTATAATCTTTCTGTATTTCATAAATATGACCTTCTTAGTAAAATAATTACCTTTTTAAAAATAAGTTTAGATATGAGGCCTTTAGCTATAGAATAGCTGCCTATTAATTTAAGGGCTTCTTTTTAGAAGTAAATATTAAAGGGTTCTCGACACCAAATAGGATCAAAAATTTTATTCAGCCATATCTTCAAATAGGCAGTAATTGGTCTTGTATCTTAAACTCACAGATCCTGTTCTTCCATACTTTGATTTTCTTATGACAAGCTCTGATATTCCTTTGGATGTCTTACCCTTTTTCTTTTTTCCTTTATCAAAGATGGGATCAGTCAGGTAAATGATGGAATCACTCATACTTTTAAGATAACGGTTTGAATTAAGGTCCAGCTGAAAAGGTGTACCATTGCTTCCATATGATTTCCCCGAATCACTTAATTCATATAATAGAACAAAAGGAACCCCCGTATTATATGAAATAGACTTCAGGGATTCGATCAGTTTCATTTTTTCATTTTCCGTTCCCCCAATATTAGTCAACCCATCCAGGATAAATAGATTTGGATGCTTATCAAATATCAGGTTTTTAACCATATAAGTAAGTTCTATGGTATCCTGCTTGATGTTATTGATGATATAAGTAGGGAATACAGTGTCGCTTTTAATCAATTTTTCAATCCTGGACCGTTCCTTTTTCCTTAGTTTTCCTGATATTATATTCTTCATCTTGATCTTAAGGAGGGCACTGGTGATTTTTTTCACAATATCTATCTCAATGTCATGAAAAGAAATATAATACGAAGAAACCTCTTTATTCAAGGAGATGTTTTTCAAGAGGGAAACACCAAGGTTCGTCAGATCATCCTGGTTGGTTCCGGCAATAACGGTAATCCCCTTCTTAAAGATGCCACCATATTTCTTATCGAGTTTCTTAAACCCGGATTTTAAAAAATCATTTTTAGAAACGCCTTTTTCCAATCCCTTTTTCAGCGTCTTTAATCCTTCCTGATATAACATGGTAGTACGGTTTATTTATATTTTGAAAATGACTAATATCCAGTTTGAAAAGATTTCAAAAGAGTATAGTGCTTATTAAATGGAATAATATGAAATTATCCATAAATTTCAACTGAATAAAAGCATTTTTTTTTAATATGATTAAAACCCATTTATGTAACCCTTGATTTTAAGGTATTTTAAAAAGGAATTAGCCTCCTGACTAGTCTTCCGCGTTATTTCAGAGGAAGGATTGAAAGGCAATCTTCGTGATATTAGAATAGTACAAAATGTAGAAAAAATACAATATTTATGAGTGGCTTTTTTTGAAAAGCGGGCTTTTTAATTAATATTGAAATACGATTTATGGGCAGGAAATTATTACTTATATTTTTACTATTAATGGTTCTTATTCCTGCGGAAGGAAAGAATAAGCACCCTGAAGATACGACCTGGAATGAATGGCATTTCAGGATAAGTCCCTACTTCTGGTATCTGGGTATCAATGGTGAAATTATTAGACCCCCGCAACCTACACAATTACCTATTCCGCCTCCCCCAAAGTTCGAAATTGATGTTAGTTTCAGGGATATAAGGAATTCTATTAAGTTCGCCGCCATGCTGGCAGGGAAGTACCGTACCGGGAGATTTGTAACTCAGTTCAATTTTGCTTCCCTGGTCCTGGAAAGTGAAACTATAACACCTTTAGAGCTGTTGTTCCAGGATGTAGTTCTCAATTTCAGCATATTTACAGGTGACCTTTCTGCGGGATACCGTATCATTCATGAAGGAAAATTTGAATTTGATGTCCTGCTGGGCTTTAAACTTATATATTTCGATATTGGAGGTAGATCGAAAATTTTTGGAAATATACCACTGGAAGGTGAGCGATCTGTCTTCTGGATAGATCCGGTTGTCGGAACTAACTTCGCGTACCGACCGATAAAAAGGCTTGAGTTGGGATTGTACGCTGATTATGGGGGGAACATGTTAGGCTCACAGCAGAGTTACCAGGCTATTACCGGCCTTAATGTTAAAATTACCAGAACCTTTCAGATCATGCTCGGATACCGGATCTGGGGGGTGAAGCATGAATTTAGTGAGGCTATTTTCAATGGACATGCTAAAGGATGGTATACCCGTTTCGGATTTCAGTTTTAAAGTTCCTTTGAGGACATAACAATCAGGCTCACTTCAAAACAAATCGATTTAAGGCTAAGCCTACCAAAATTTGAAGGCTATTTAGTGGTTCTATGTAAGTAAATACTAATGAAATCTTATAATTCCTCAATTTTTTTGATCATATCATCAGCTCGGATTTCTATTGCAGCATTTTCTTCATGCAATCCTTTTACAAACGAATTGTCATCGTAATTGCCTCTAACCTCTTCAAAATCAGCATCTTTCACTGCATCATCTCCCCCCAGTCCAAATCCGATCTTACTGTTTGCATCGAATTCTTTTTTGGCATCGGATAGAATCATATTATTCAGACGCATGCTGTTTTCTTTCCATCTAGCAATAATCTCCTTAAGATTATCCTTATTCAGCTTTTGTTCAGAAATCTCAAATCTTTCCTCCAGGACCTGGCATACAAAATCCCAGGTATAAGCGGAATAATTTTCAAACAATGATTGAAGTATTTTTTCTATCATTGGAATATCAGCATCTTTCATTGATTTTATCCTGGAAATTGTATCAGCCAATTGCACTCCCGGTGCGACTAATCCCGCCATATCTACCCATTCGGTCTCTGATTCAACACCATTATTCTTCATTATCCCCTTCAAAGCTTCCAGAGTTACAGCGGCATCAAGTTTTTCAATCTGGTTTAATACCTGGTCACCGATAAAAATATGCAGGGCCATTTCATAATACTTCTTACAAGATTTAAGCATCAGCCTTTTAATTCTCACCCCGTTATAGTTTACCACTTCCCTTTCCTTCGGGGTTTTCTCATAAAGCTCTGCTAGTATATCGATCCCGTTCAGCACTTTACTCATTACGAAAGGATTCAACAGGTCAAAATGAATGAGGTCCAGCTTCGTTTTCCCTTTTCTACGGTCGCGATTCGGCCACTTAGTGCTGTCACGACGTGTTCCTACCGTGATCAGGTTCATAGCCGGTGTCAGGAAAGTCTTTTCATTTTCGACAGTCAAATAAGAGAATGGAAGGTCAGAGGTATCAAAATTACCACCGTGTTTTCCCATTACCACACTGTATGGACCGACTTTACATGGCCAAAGCAAGTAAGAAAAGGAGCCGGTTTTGGAACCCCGTTCCACAATACCCTGGTGCAGAGGGCCCAGTTTATACATATGATTACTCTGGTTTGTCCCGCTTCCTGCATTAAAAAAGGAATACATACCTGCAATCAATAAAGTTGATCTATGGTGTGTTACCGTATACGGACCGCCAAATACACTGACCGCCTCACTGTGGAATCCCTCTGAATTAGCAAAGAACAAGGAATTTTCGGATGAGAACTGTTTCCCTATCTTCACACCCTGGCCCACAAATGTCTTTTCCAGCAATGCTCCGGAATCTACCACCGAGCCGGATTGAATAATAAAATCCTTTGCTATCACACCACTGCCCACAAGCGTTATAGTACCCTTTTCTCCGATTATGGATCCATTTTGAAGTAGCTGTGCACCTTTAATGGTCACATCAGAGCCTATAAAGACATTATTAATGGTATTACAGTTACTGATTCTCGATCCTGAGCCGATCCTCCCGCATTCTGACTTCTTCTCATTACTGTAATTTTCTATTGCTCCTCTTAACGCCTGAATTAAGGCTGTATCATGGCGGTATACTACCATGAGATAGGCCAATTGGGATGACAAGCGATCGAATAACAGTAATTCTCTACCTCCTCCTTCGTTTAACACATCTATTTCCACACCATTCCCAAATGCAGATTCAACATTTACTGTTAATTCATCAACATTTTCAATGATCACATCAGGTTCAACATGATAATTTGCCAGGAGATGTACATTCCTGAGAAGGGTGCCATCCTCCACGGTCGAGTTATTCAGTACAGAATTATAGATCCCACCCTGAACCTCCCGGCCGCTGGAATCTGAAAGAGGTTTTTGAACCTGGCCCACTCTGCAGGATCCATTAAAAACGGTGTTTATTATATTCTTTACATCAAACGATGCACTAACCCGGATCTCATTCCAATTTCCGGAAGTACAACCTTGCCGCTCAAGACCAGAGATCTCCTCAGGGCTTAGATTCCTGTATTCCATGATATATTTTGCTTTTAAAACATGATTTTTGCATCCACTACTGCACAACCTTTACTTTCATCATAAACTATGATGGGGTTAACATCCAGTTCCTTGATTTCAGGGAAGTCCACGGAGAGATGGGAAAGCCTGTAAATACAATCCACTATGCTATCTATATCCGCAGGATTCTTACCCCTTGCGCCTGAAAGTAGTTTATATCCCTTGATGCTTTCGATCATCTCCCTCGCCCCGGTTTCACCTAATGGGGCAACCCTGAATTTAACATCCTTGAAGATTTCCACGAATATGCCTCCCAGTCCGAACATGATAACCGGTCCGAAGGCGGCATCTCTTTTGATCCCAAGGATCACTTCTTCACCTTTCTGTGCCATCTGGGTGACCCAGATCCCCCGGATCTGTGCTTCAGGAGCTTTTTCCTTAACGTTATCCAATATCTCCTGATATTTAGCAGTAACAGCTTCCTCGCCGTCGACGTCAAGCATCACCCCGCCAGTATCAAATTTATGGATGATGTCGTCAGACATGATCTTCATCGCGACCGGAAATCCGATGTCTTTGGCCACTTTAATCGCCTCATCAGCTGATTTCGCCAGCCCTCCTTCGAGGACAGGTAGCCCATACGCTCCAAGAATGATCTCAGCTTCATCTTCCTCCAGCATTCTTCTGCCGGATTGAAGTGCTCGATCCATTACTTTTCTGGCAGAATCTTTATCTACATCTTCTACTATTACAGGCTTAAACCGGTGCCCTTTGATCTTATGATGGAATCGATAATCGCTTTCGAAAGCTTTGCACATTGATTCAGGTAAGATATAATGCGGGATCTTGTTCCTCAATAATATATCAATGCCTGATGCTACATCAGCTTCGCCCATAAAGGAAGTATAGATCGGCTTATCAGTTTCCTTTGCTACTTTTACGATCTCTTCTGCGATCTCATCAATATTGGTCATGGATTGAGGTGTGAGGATCACGAATATTCCATCCACCCCGTCATCATTGATAATAGCGGTCAATGCGGCATTATACCTGTCGGCGCGGGCATCACCAATTACGTCCACAGGATTCTTGATATTTGCCGTGGAAGGGAGATGTCTTTTCAGGAGTTTAGTAGTTTCCTCTGAAAATCTTGCTATTTCCAGTCCTTCCTTGACAGTTGCATCGGTAGTTAAAACACCAGGACCGCCTGCATTGGTAATTATAGCTACACGGTTTGACTTTGGTGGTGGCTGATAGGCAAAAGCCATGG
>CBDUCT010000153.1:0-8399 GCA_965365715.1 uncultured Cyclobacteriaceae bacterium
CAATACCCGCTGACATAGCTGCTGTTTGCCCGAAGTTTTTGTAGAAGCTTACTGTCGTATACTGACTGTCACCTAATTCCCTGATTTGATCCAGTGTTTTATATTTTGCTCCGTCATCTACGAAAATGACTTCATAATCCAGTCCTTTAAGGGAATCATCAATCCTTTCAATCAGAGGCTTGATGTTCTCTTCTTCATTAAATACACTGATGACCAGGGACAATTTCATCTGATTATTAGTCTTTTATGTTATTGATATTCCGGATAAGATCTGATTTGACCTATCTGCAACAACTATCATAATCCAGATACGATGAGGAAGATTTAAGCCATTACTATATGAGTCAAACTAAATCAGATTTTACCGGATTCAATTTGATCCAGGCAATTTCATTCTGATTTAAAACAAATTTCACCAGGATCAAAATCAATTGGCACCAAAATTAAATAAAAAAGCGCTTTAATCTCTGATTTTACAGGTCAATTCTGGCATCATATACGATCTGGTGCATTTTTGGCCGGATATTCAGCTGTGCAATCTTATTGTTCAGGCGGGTTGGATGTACCCGGTTCGAACAGAAAACAAACAATATCCCCGAATCCGGATCGGCCCAGGTAAACATCCCGGTATACCCGGAATGCCCGAAACTGTCGGGGCCGGCATCCACCGCAGGAATACCCCTCTCTTTATTTTCCAGAAGGGGCTTATCGAACCCCAGTCCTCTTCGTACTCCTTCATTGCAGTAGTGGCAAAAAGTAAATTTCTTCATGGTCCCTTCACTGATATACTGTTCGCCACCATAAGAACCCATATTCAGATACATCTGCATTAATTTGGCCAGGTCATTGGCCGAACCGAACAAACCTGCATTGGCTGACTGTCCATTCATCATGGCTGCCCCTTCATCGTGAACTAAACCATGGATCTGGACTTTGCGAAAAAAAGTATCATTTTCCGTGGGCACAATCTGGCTGAGGGAAAAATGTTTATATGGATTGAAAGTGAGGGTATTAGCACCCAGTGGTCTGTAGAATGTGCTTTTAAGGTACCTTTCATATTCCTGATCCGTCAGATTTTCAAGGATCTCAGGCCATAGATAGAAAGAAAGGCCTGAATAGACATATCCCTGATCCGGATTAACGGGAGATTTGCGTATCATTTTATAGATCTTATCCCGGTAGTCGTTATACAGATACAGGTTATCCGTTAATTTTATGGAATACTTAGCCGATGAATCGGTTGAAAGTGTATGCCGTTTATATTTTCCATTTTTTTTTATGGTTGTGGTCCAGTAGGCAATCCAGGATTGCATACCAGAATTATGTGAAAGAATGCGCCGAATGATCAGATCTTTTTTGTTACCCCGGTCGAAGTATTTAAGATAATCGCCCAGTGTCTTGTCCAGATCAAATTTCTCTGCATCATGCATTTTCATCAAACCGGGGAGTGCGCTGGTCACTTTGGAAACGGAAGCAAAATCATAGAGGTCGGTTTTTTCTACTTCCTGTACCCGGTCGTAGGTATGATGTCCCCAGGCCTTGTGAAACACAACTTTCCCATGCCGTGCGACAAGTACCTGCAGACCGGGCGCTACTTCTTCATCCAGGGTATACCTGGCCATAGAGTCCAGTTTTGAACTGAGGTAGTTTCCATCAAGGCCTACCTCTTCAGGAATTGTATATCCTAGTCTTACATTTCCTTTCACTACCGATCCGGTACCTGCAGGATACTTTGAATTGATGGATACGGGCAATTTCCCATTTGCACTGATGCCCCCGAAAATCAACTGGGCCGTTAAATCAAAGGTGTTTGCGTTTTCCTGATAGCTGATAATTACAGCCTTTGCCTGATCAAAGGATCCTATCTTTTCCAGGCCATAGGGATTCCCATGCCATACCAGTATGACAGATTTATTTTTTATCACCTCATTGATCAGGTTGATTTTCGCTTCAGACAATCCAAAATTGCGGTAGGCATATTGTGACAAACCGGTAACATTTAAAATGACCAGGTTATGTTCCTCCAGCCAGCTTAATAATTCCCCGGATTCCATCTTATCGGATACCAGAATATGATCTACATCGGTATAAGAAGACAGGCGGTTATTGAATGGAACCTTTTCTAGTTCATCGATGGTTACGGAAACTATTTTTAGTGAGTCCAATCCTTTCAAAGGCAAAATCTCTTCTTCATTTCCTATGACAGTCAGGCTGGCCTCCACCAGTTTCCTGTTCAAAAGCTGTGCCTGAACATGGTTCAAGTCTTCCGTCAACCCAGCTAACTTCACATACCTTTCTTTATCAAGCCCTGCCCAGTATTTAAGGTGAAGCATCTTTTTTACACTTGCATCGATCTCTTCTTCAGTGATCTCCTCCTCGTCAACAGCTCTCTTTATGAGTTCAATTCCCTTTTTTACATTCAAGGAAAAGAGCAGGACATCATTGCCTGCCTGGTAGGCTTTCAGGTCGACTTCACCCGGCGCGTAATATTTGGCCACGCCTTCCATATTCAATGCATCCGTAAAGACCATTCCTTCAAAACCCAGGGAATCTTTCAGAAGCTTTTTAATGATCGGAGAAGAAAGTGTCGAAGGCAAATTATTCGTAGGGTCAAGTACCGGAATACTCAGATGGGCTACCATAACACTTCCCAATCCTTCTCTCATCAATTCATGAAATGGATATAACTCAATATCATTAAGCCTCGTACGGTCGTGCAGAATTACCGGAAGATCCTTGTGAGAATCCACGTCAGTATCTCCATGACCGGGAAAGTGCTTTCCGCAAGCCAGTATCCCATGATCCTGCATACCCCTCATGTAAGCACTACCTTTGGTTGTTACATTATACTTATCTTCACCGAAAGACCGGAAATTGATCACCGGATTTTTAGCATTATTGTTCACATCGATGACTGGTGCAAAATTCACGTGCATGCCCAGCCTCTTAAATTGGCTGGCCACTTCCTCGCCCATATCATAGATGAGTTCATTGTTCTGAATTGCTCCAAGGGCCATCTGGTAGGGATAACGGATGGTGCTGTCCAGTCGCATGCCCACCCCCCATTCACAATCCATGGCTACCAACAAAGGTACATCCGCTTTGGCCTGGTATGCATTGTGGAGATTAGCCTGTCTTACCGGACCACCCTGGAAGAAGATGAGTCCTCCTATCTTGTATTGTTCAACCAACTCAAGTATTTCCAGCTTATGGGCTTCATCCCGGTTGGAATAGGCTGCCACCATGAACAGCTGCCCTACCTTAGCGTCGAGATCCAGTGTAGAAAATACTGAATCAACCCAATCGGTTTGCTTATCCAGGAAGGGAGGCCTTTCCTGTGCGTTAGATGAATTCAGAAATCCGCTAACAAGAAAGGAGGTTACAATAAAAGCTTTTAAAAAAAATCTCATTATTACATTCAGGTTTTATAAATATGTTTACAAGAATTTATATTTCACGGTCCGCTTTAAGACCACATTTATTGAGCAAATATGCATGCAGAACTTATAAGGCATGCTTATTAAAACAAATCTATCACTAATATATAAAACGCTTATACCTGGTGTACAAAATATACATAATTTCTCTATTATTCATTCGATTTTAAAGTGAAGCCGGTTTCAAGACCAGTCCTTTTCCAGACATTTGTATAAAACATGAACAATTTGGTTATAATTTCTCCTTAGTTCTTAGTTTTGTACCTCCTGAATGAAAAGATCAATATCCGTGGGGAATTCAAAAAACCTGTTCGTAATTATCATTGTAGCTTTTGTACTGATCGGTGCGAATATGAGTGGATTGTATATTTATGCACTTGATGAAGCCAAGAACTCCACCTGCGCCCGGGAAATGATGGAACAGGGAGAATGGATAGTCCCCACTTTTAATTATGAATTAAGGACCGATAAACCTCCCCTGCACTATTATTTTATGATCGGGGCCTATTCGATATTCGGGGTTAATGAATTCTCAGCCAGATTCTTTTCAGCGATCATGGGCGTATTGACCGTTATAAGCATCTGGTTCCTCGCTGTCAGGTATTATGGACATAGAACTGCTTTGTATACCTCTTTAGTTCTGCTTTCCTCCCTGCATTTTGCCTTACAATACCACATGGCCGTGCCTGACCCTTACCTTATTTTTTTTATGACCTCTGGATTTGTAACTTTTTATATATTCTATCGGGATGGCAAAACATTGTATCTATTTTTATCCTATTTATCTTTTGGACTGGGCGTACTGACAAAAGGTCCTGTGGCAATAGCGCTACCCGGTCTCGCCATACTTTTATTCCTGATCTCGACCAGGACATTCAACTGGCCCTATTTCCTGAAACTCAAACCACTCTGGATTCTCGCCATACTGGTATTGATCATTGCTCCCTGGTTTATTATGGTCGGGATCAAGACCAATGGTGAATGGCTAAATGATTTCTTCTTCCGGCATAACCTGGGCAGATATACCAATACTATGGAAGGGCATGGTGCCATTTTTCTGGTTACACCGATGATCGTAATTCTCGGATTGTTGCCTTTTTCAGTGTTCTTTATCCAGGCATACAAGTATGCTTGGAAGAAACGTCGATCAGATGATCTTTTGTTGTATGCAGGCATTATAACCTTGGCAATCATCACGTTTTTTGCCTTTTCAAGTACTAAGCTTCCCAATTACACGGTTCCTGCCTATCCATTTGTGGCGCTCTTAATCGGAAGATACCTGGACGTTTTACAGGATAATTTCTATAAATTCCGCAGATCATTGTCAATAAGTTTATGGATTTACCTGATCATTGCCATTATCCTACCAGTTGGATTATTTATTGGCCTGAAATTCGATCCGGCAATCTCTGAATACAGATCCCTTTCCTGGTATTTTCTGGTCATCCCGGTTGGAGCGTTGTTCGCCATCATTTTATTATATCGATCGAATTATAAGGGGATATTGTTATCGCTGAGCTTATCCTGGATCATCTCCACCTTAATGTTTTTTTACTTCATTTTCCCAAAGATCGACAAGGTAAACCCTATCGCTAAACTCCTGCCCGAACTGGATACGGAAAAGCCCTTTGCAGCCTATACACTTTATAATCCAGCTTTCTCCTTCTATCTGAAGAAGCCAATTCCAACATTTAAGTCGGCTGAAGAACTGAATGCATATATTCTGCAAACCGGGGAAGGGTATATTCTCTCAAGAAAAAGTCTGGAGGATGAATTCATGAACCTTGAGAATATTTACAAGATCGGTGAAGCAAAAGATATATTTGAGATCCCGACAACAGTGGTTTACGAGATCAAGAGTAAAAAATAATAAAGATCAGGTTTAGATATAAGATCAATACTTTACAGACTTACTATTTATCCAGGGAGGATTGCACAAGATATCAGGCTTTCGTATAAGACATTAAATAACTATTTTCCTAGTAATCCCCTTTTTAAAGAAGTTCGATTATTCAACCCACTTGATCCCATCCAGAGATAAACGAACAATCCGATAAGAAAACCGATCATTGATCCAAAATAAATATCTATAAAAAAGTGTTGTAAAATATAAACCCTGGAAATGCCCACCAGGATGGCCATTATCATTAACAGGCTTGTAATACTTCTTTTTCCGATCATAAGTGAAAGCATAACGGCCACAGTAAAGGCAGTAGCAGTATGCCCGGAAGGGAAACTGTTTGAGGAATGAATTTCCACTCCAGGAATCTGGTAAAATGACTCGAAGTTATCAAAATATAGTTTGGGACGAACAACATCCCCAAATACAAACCTTTTTAATCCCTGGATCACAATGGTCTGGGCAATCACGGCTACAATCAGCACTATTGTTCGGTAATAACTTGTTAACAGGAAAATAATTCCCAAAAATGCGAATACCAATCCATCCCCCAGGTGGGTCCAGTATTTAAAGAAAAAGTCCATTGCTTTATTATGGTGGGAATTCCACCAGATGAGGAAATCACCTTTCTGTGTAAGAACCAGGATAAAGAATCCGAGCATCAGAAAAAGGTAATATATGTAGTACCCGCTATTTCTAACTGACTTTACGAATTCCTGCATTGTTATAAGACTATTACTGTTTTTAAAATTGCCCTATCGATCATAAATCTTTAATTTAATTATTTTGCTCCTTTATTAGCGCTGAACTTGAATCTTAAATATTTTATTGCAGTTCCCTCTTCCAGATACTTTTTTTCATAGGTTGTCTTTATCCCGTAATGCTCTGCGAGGAATTCAGAATCATAGAGATCCCGTGTATAGGCCAGTTCAGTCACACCGGATTCTGAGTATAGAACCTCGAGGCTATATTCAAAAAGGTCATGATTGTCGGTCTTGAGCCGAACCAGTCCACCGGGTTTCAATATGGTCCTGTAAATGTTCATGAACCTCTGATGGGTAAGCCTGCGCCTTTCATCCCTGCCCTTCGGTCTCGGATCAGGAAAAGTTATCCATATCTCATCCACCTCGTTGTTATCAAAGTATGCCTCGAGGTTCTGAACATGCCCCCTGAGAAACCCGGTGTTAACCAGTTTTTCCTCTTCAGCTGTCTTCATGCCCCGCCAGATCCGTGGGCCTTTAATATCCACTCCAACAAAATTCCGGTCCGGAAACGCCCTGGCCAGCCCAATGGTATACTCTCCGCGACCGCAAGCCAGCTCAAGAACCAGATCATTCTCATTTTTAAAATACAGCTTTCGCCAGTTACCCTTAATCCGGTCAAAGATCTCCTTACCCGGCTGAACCACATACCGGCTTAACTCATTATCCTTGAATTTATCAAGCTTGCTCCTTCCCATACTATAAATTCTCGATTTCCGCGACCACAAAAGTACTCCCGCCAACGAAAATTACATCTTCCTCTCCTGCTTTTTCCAAAAGCTCTTTGAGTGCGGTATTCACGTCCGGAATAACCCGTCCATCAATATGGTATAAGGCTGCCTGGAGGGCCAGCCACTTGGCATCCATTGCCCTGGGTACCTTGGCCTGACAAAATATGTATTCAGCATCTTTTGGGAACAAGGGAAGTATCTGAGCGATATCTTTTTCTTTCATGAAACCAAGAATGCAGTATAGTTTTCTCTTCTTCAGGTCCTTCAACTGCTGTATAACATTTTCCAATCCAGCCTGATTGTGGGCGATATCGGCGATCACTTTTGGTCTTGTATTCAGTATTTGCCATCTCCCCTTCAATCCTGTTAATTTCTGATAGTGTTCTATCCCGTATTTAACATCCTCCAAGGGGATATTATATCCCTTATCCTTGAGGATATTGATAACAGACAATACGCCGGGAATGTTTTTTAATTGTGTTAATCCGGGAGTTTCCAGGAAATAAGTTAGAGGATTTTCTTTTTCGAGATCATCAACCTCAATCTGATGCCCATTGTTACCCATTCCAATGCTTTCAATTTTGTATCTTTCTGAAGCAAATACCAGGGGGGATTTTCGCTTTCTCGCCAGTTTAGTAAAAACACTGCTTGTTTCTTTTTCCTTTTCTCCAATGACCACCGGCACTTTCTTCTTAATAATACCGCCCTTTTCACCAGCGATCTCTTCCAGGGTTTCTCCCAGCATTTCCTGGTGATCATAGGAAATATTGGTAATGAGTGATATTTCGGGATTAACAACATTGGTGGAATCCAATCTTCCGCCAAGGCCCACTTCAATAACGGCAATATCTATCTTTTCCCTGGCAAAATAGTCAAAGGCCATAGCTACGGTGAGTTCGAAAAAAGAAGGTTTTATCTGCCCGATCAGAGGCTTGACAGATTCTACAAATTCAACAATATAGCTTTCAGAAACCGGTTGTCCATTAACCTTTATACGTTCAGTGAAATGCTTTAAATGCGGTGATGTATAAAGTCCTGTTTTATACCCGGCCCTCGCCAGAATGGAGGCCAGCATATGGGAAGAACTCCCCTTACCATTGGTGCCTGCCACATGAACGGACTTGAATTTTTCCTGCGGATGGTCCAGTGCTTTGCACAGTTTCCTGGTGTTCTTCAGGTCCTTTTTTATGGCCGAATTGCCGATTCTTTGATACATAGGAAGCATATCGTATAAATACCTGATTACTTCCCCGTATTCCATTGGATTATTTTGATCTGATTTTGAAGGTTATTGTTCCGGTTGAAACAACTGCCGGTGAGGTATTGGAGGATATGGGGCTGAATGTCATAGATTCGACCTCATTTTTGTATATTCTTTCAACGGCCGGGCTAACCGTTTTTTCAAGTGTCCTGACAGAGATGATCTCTCCCATGTCGTCAATTTTAATTTCAAAAACGATCCGGCCATTCTCATTCGAAGTATCCTTGGGGTCGGGAGCAAAATCCCAGATCCATCCGGTCAGTTCCAGTAAGGGTCCGCCCCCTCCACCGTAATTACCATACAATGCCC
>CBDUCT010000154.1:0-8390 GCA_965365715.1 uncultured Cyclobacteriaceae bacterium
GGAAACCTACATGTCTTATTTAGACAAAGATAGCGTAAATATGTATTCCTATGGTCTTTCTACAAACCTTGAGGAAAATAGACAGTTATTTAAAGACCTTTTTGACACCTATTCTATTGAAGATGTCAAATTTGAAGTAGTAGAGTGTTTTGTGGATCATAATTATGCCTTCGTAATAGGTTTCCTAGATCAGAAATGGATTTCTAATGACAAACAGGATACTATAATAACCGACAAGTTAAGAGGATTAAATGTTTACAAAAAACAGGAAGATGGAAAATGGAAGGTGTTCAGGATAATTGGACAACATCCAACACCAGATGAAAATAAGAGACTCTCGACATTGTATCATGAACGTAATTTAGAGGATGTTGATGAGCTTCTTGCAGATGATTTTATCGGCAGCTATTTATATCAAAAGACAGGACCGGATATCTGGTATAAAGAAAACCATAAAAATGCTATAGCCGCAAGGCCTGATGTTAAAGATTCAATACTGATTCAGATTGCAGAAAACGATTGGGTCGCCGAACGGTTTATACGATCTGCTAATATCGACGGAGCCGATATGAAAGCTGAGATCATGCAGTTCAAACAGTTTAGAGATGGGAAGATAGTAAAGAGTTATGAGGTCATTAGCGACCTTAAATAATTAATATAATATCAGGTATCACAAATCATAGTTGGTTAGAACCTTGCCGCACGGTGGGGGTTTCTTTTTGGTACTAATCACGGGGAAGCTTACTATAAAGTCCATTTCCAGATTATAGAATAAAAATAAAGTGAAGTAGTCATTACTTAATCTGACAGTTATTAAATTGTATCACAAAACTTTAGATTAAGAAAATGACTACTTCATATAATTCACGCAAATGTATGGAACTTTTCTTTGTATTGTATTGTGATACTTTCTTTACTTCCTTTCAAATACTTTAGTATAAGCCTGCTCCATTTGTTTGATCTCATTTTCACTTAGTTCTTTATAAAATTTTCGTTTGCGATTTGAAAGTTCTCCCTTATTCTGGTGAAGGAATAAAATCATGCGATCAATTTTATTGTCTGGCATATCTACTATACTCTGAATATCACCCTTAAGTTCATTATAGCATTGAAGAAAACGCAATTCTTCCGGAACATCTATATTTATTGTCGATTGTATTGCTTTTGCTAAAAAAATTGTGTGATAAGTCAAGTCCGGGAATCGATATAGTGCTTCAATTTCTGATGGGTTGCTAACCCTCATTTCTCCGGACTCATTAAGATCATTTTTTACCTTTCGTTCAATCAAATTTGAGAGCAACTCTAATGTAGTATCATATTCATCCATACGTGCAAGTATTTGAGCAGAAACAGGAAGTATTGTACTGTTCGGAACAATACCGTCACGCACTAAGATATCATGAATTAGAAAGCGATGAATTCTTCCGTTACCGTCTTCAAATGGGTGAACATATACGAAACCAAATGATACCATTGTGGCTTTTATTATAGTCTCTATTGATGTGTTTTTTTTATTTAGGCCAACTATTCCTTGCATTAGTGAACTTACAAATTGTGGGGGTGGACAGACATAATGTATTTTTTGGGTATGGTCTCTCATTGTTTGACCGATATAGTTCTGAAAGTCTCTGAAACCATCAGCTGCATATCTTGGATCAACAATGGTGTTTTGTATACGAACCAATTCTTCTTCAGATAATGACTCTTCAAAGGATCTTTGTCCTGCTTCTTCCAGTATAGCGATAAACTTTTCCATCCTGTCTTGTGTCGGCGCTTCTTTCTCTATTTCACTGGATGATTTTGACTCTTTTTTATAGAGGTAATAGCTGGCTCTTCTAAAAATCTCCGGAGAATATTCACTTTTTAGATTTTCAATCGCTTCTTCAATATTCCAGTCAAGTAACTCGCTAAGTTCAGTTGTTCTTCTGATTATTGGACAGAATTCCTTTGATCCAAGTAGATTATCGTTTACTTTCCATTTGGATATTTTATTAATAGTTCCCGTGACATATCGTGAAACGTCCAAAATATCCACATAATTAGTGGTGGTAACATCAACGTCTATTGGTTTACCTCCAATAAACTCATATAGATACCCAATTATTCTCGGATATTTTCGATTTGGTTTTGCTTTGATATAGTTTACTATTGCCTGATGTTCAATAGAGGAAAAAACTTCCTTAATAAATGCCAGGTTTAAATGGTCATATTTTAAGGCAAATTCTAAATGAGACATCGGGTTATCAATGCTTACATCATATTTAGATTTAAATGTTCGTACAATGGTATTATTTGAGTTTATTTCTGTTTTATCCATTGTTCCAATATAAGACTCATGTGTTAATCGAAAACCCTGGATTTTTAGTTTTTCTTCAAGCCATTTAAACCCTACTTTTTTCATTTCTTTTCTATTTACTGGAGTAAATTTAGTTTTACCAGGGTAAATGTAGTTTATTTTATCTTAATAAGGGTAAAATACGTTTGATCAATTTGAGTATATTCTATTAGAACTTTTTTGGGGAAAAATAAATTTCATAAGGGTATTATTTGTTTTTTATGCCCTTATAAGGGTAAATATGGTTTTTCCAAAACTTTATATATCACGAAAACTACCCGAAAAATCAAACTTTTTAGGTATTAGCTTTTGAGGGTAATTTTATAACTACTTTATTGATTTTCGCCAAAATTTCTTAAATTGTATTACACTCCAAAGCTTTAGCGTAAGGGTGTATCATCTTTCTTCGCTTTAGTTTTGGAAGATAAGATCCTCCTACTTGCCTTCGCGAAGCTACAGCGAAGCAAGGCGCTAAAGCTTCGGAGGATGAGATAGGTTATCGTGCAGCCAATTTTTTACTGTTAATCCTTAGGGTCATGACTCAAAGACACTTAACCGCCATCATGTTCACCGACCTGATGGGATATACTTCCCTGACGGAAAAAAATGAACCTGCAGCTCTGGAACTGGTTAAGAGGAACCGTGATCTCCACCAACAAACCATTCAGAAATATAATGGCCTTCTCGTAAAGGAGCTGGGCGATGGCTTCATGGCTACTTTCGATAATGTTATGGAAGCCATATTCTGTGCCCTGGAGATTCAGATCGAGGCAAAAGACCGTGAATTTGATATCCCTGTACGAATTGGCCTTCACTATGGAGAGATCAATATTGAAAACGAAGACATCTTCGGTCATGGTGTGAATATGGCATCCCGCATCCAGGCCATTGCCGATCCAGGTGGTGTCTATATCTCCGAATCCATTCACGAATTGATCGATGGCAAGGAAGATATTGAAACACAGTTCATGGGAGCTGTCCCACTTAAAAACATCAAAGATCCGGTTCCAGTTTATGCCTTGAAAGATGAAAAGCTGCAACCCCCTAACAAAAAAAGGATCGATGCGATCATCAGGCGACACCTCTATCAGAAATATTACCGGTATGCTGCCGTGGCTGCAGTACTTATCATTGCTGTGGCCGCGATCTGGTTTTTGAGGACTTATAATATTGAAAGGGATATTATAAACAAATCAGTAGCCGTCCTACCATTGGAAAACCTATCCGAAAATTCTGAAGAGGAATATTTAAGTACCGGAATGACAGAAGAATTGATCAGGGAATTATCCAAAGTGGAAACTTTAACCATCATAGCCCAGAACTCGACCAGGCAGTATGCAGGGATTGCAAAACCTTTTTCTGAGATCGCCAGCGAATTGAATGATGTCAATTATATTGTTGATGGAAACGTCTTGCTGGAAGGTGAAAATATCAGAACAGAGATCCGTTTGATCGAACCTGCTGAAGAAAGCGTGCTCTGGGAACAGGAATACCAGCAGGAAGTGAGCACCTCTCGTCAGCTCTGGGCACAGGTTGCAGAAGACATTGTGGATATCATCGGGGTTTTTGTACCGGAAGAAAATACGGCATTATGGACCGGAATACAACCGGTTGATCAGGAGAATTATGCCCTGTATTTGAAAGGAATGCATGAAATCGAAAAGTCCCCCCCGGATATAGATGCGGGTATTGCCTATTTTAATCAGGCGATTGATAAGAATCCGGCAGATGCATACGCCTGGGCCGGTTTGGCCAACGCCTATATTACCTACGGACATTCCCCTACTGCGACTGAAGATGTCAGGCAAAAAGCTAACGCTGCCGTTCTAAGGGCAATACAACTGGATTCCACTTCAGCCTTGGCATGGTCTGTTCTGGGCATGGTAAAGGCGTATTACGAATGGGAATGGGAAGCGGCAGAGCAAGCCTACCACAAGGCAAATGAACTGAACCCGAGCCTTCCCTGGAACCATTTTCATTATGCCTGGTACCTGGCGATTTTTGGCAGGATGAATGAGGCCATCCGCGAACATAAACTGGCGCAGGAATTGGATCCTTTCGGTCTCGCTCATACAAGATGGTTAGCAGATCTTTATTTGATGGTTGGGGAGTATGAAAAAGCGATAATGGAAGCCGAACGTACAATTGAAATGGGTTATGAGGCCATCGGAAAGGGTATTATTGCCAATTGTTATTTCCAAATGGGTAAGGAAAAGGAAGCTATTGAAATACATGAGCAATTGGTTGCTGATTTTGGAGTACCCAAGGGAAATCTTGCAGGTTGTTACCTTAGGGCTGGAAGAATTGAGGAAGCAAGGGAGATTATAAAAGAATATTTGGCAAATATTGATTCTATTCCAAGCCCTGGAGAAGCATATGGCATGGCTCATGCGTACCGCACCTTAGGGGATTATGACAACGCGTTTAAATGGTTTAATTTTGAACCCCATATGCATTGGGTTCCAGCGGTAAGATTTACTGAAGATAGTTTATTTAGAGAAGACCCGCGGTTTAAAATCCTGATGCGCAAAATGAACCTTCCCGATCCCGCACCCTTTCAATACGATCCTGATCTGGAACTGTAAGATCTTCCAAACTCAAACCTTTAAATCGATCAACCTCATAATTACTCCGGATCGATCCTTTCCATCACAAAATCAAAGGTTAAGTCTGGTTTTGGATCCGGTAGGGATGATTCCAAAGATTCCTCGCGTAGATGTCCTGAAATGGTATATTTCTCATTGTTGATATCTGTTTGGGTGACCCTGAGAAGAAAACCTCCCTGCCAGTTAAGAAGCTCTCCCGGATCAATGACATCTGGTTTAAAAATGTATATTATGGGATAGTAATCGTCACCAAGGTTAGGAGAAAGATAGTAATCAAACGACCAACTGGTTATTCCCTGGCCCTGAGGACAAATGGCATAGGCACTGCGGGCCAATTCGCCATATTGGCCCATATTATCTTTGTTTTTAGCGGGCTCATCAGTAAATTCAAATGGAATGTCATCAAGAGAAGAACAATTGTTATACACGCCCAGGAGTTCGTAAATGAGGGTTTTCGCATCCGTAGTCGGCAGCATATTACCAGGCCCATCCAGATCTACACTCTGACGAAATGTGGCACTTTTAAGAACCCATGTACCTTCAATACCATCTAATTCCACTTCGCCATACTCTTCATCTTCGGAAGGCGGGCAGGCTGAAAATAAAAACAGTACTACTATTAAAAGGAGGTTTACAGTGATATATAGCAATTTTTTTAGGCAATTGCTAAGTTCTAAACTATGCGTTTTCATTTGGCTTGGGTTTAACGGTTTGCAGAAAAAATAACTTGAATAAGTTACAAATTTTCATTCACATAAGCCAACGAAATGCCCTTAGCATGAAGTGCTTATTTAAAAATTGTCCATTTATTTGAGGGATAATACATATTCAAACAATTCACCCGCTGATGGAAGGTTTGGTTAAAAGGAATGATTACCAAAACCAATCAGAATTCAGGTTTAAAAATTATAGCCATATGATGCCCCAGGTCCAGGAAATCGTATAAAAAAACCCTGAGCACAACTGCTTCAGGGTTTTGTTTTGTGTTCGAAGAAAACCAGTCTACAGATCGGGTTGAGGCGTCAGCCTTAAATAAGGTTTCACCTCAACATGCCCTTTTGGAAATAGTCCGGGGATCTCATCGTTGGTAACGGCCGGAACGATAACACAATCCTCTCCCTTGTTCCAGTTGGCGGGAGTTGCCACTTTATGATAGGCTGTCAATTGCAGCGAGTCAATCACCCGCAATAATTCATCAAAATTCCTACCCGTAGAAGCCGGATAGGTTAAGGTTAATTTGACTTTCTTATCAGGCCCGATCACGAATACAGAACGCACGGTGGCATTATCATCGGCATTTGGATGGATCATATCATATAGTTGCGCCACTTTTCTGTCCTCATCTGCTATAATTGGAAAGTTCATCGTGGTCTTCTGTGTCTCGTCGATATCCTTGATCCAGCGCTTGTGGTGCTCCAGGTTATCCACACTTAAGGCAAGAACTTTTACATTTCTTTTATCAAATTCCGGTTTGTATTTTGCCGCGGTGCCCAACTCCGTGGTACATACCGGTGTAAAATCAGCCGGATGGGAAAAAAGAACGCCCCACCCGCCACCAAGCCATTTGTGAAAATCAATGGTTCCTTCCGTTGTTTTTGCTGTAAAATTCGGAGCAATATCTCCTAATCTGATTGTAGACATTTTCTATTTGGTTTTTATGGTTATTAATTGATTTATATAAAAAAAGCCCTTCCTAAATAGAAGAGCTTTTTATACTTGCCGTAGGTTTTAGATACGTATTATTATATTCATCTCTTCCTTAACATATAGAGCTTGCTGCAACAACAAGTTGCTGCGCAGATCATATTGGCTATTGGAAAATGATGCATAGTATTTCTTTAGTAAACTTAAATTTAAGAAGGGCCCGGATTAATATTTATATATAAATAACAATTTGATTCTAATGGTCATCTATCCGACAAATAAATTCCATGTCCAAGAAAGTGCCTATCAAGGTCTGAAGTGTTGTTAGAAATATTGGGCCATATTATATCATTTATAGAACAACAAAATAAAAATGGGTCAGAAGAATTATCTAGTGGGTTGTCAAGGTTTATCATCTTGAGGCTGAGGGATTGTAAGTAGTGAACAGGCATTAAATGCTGAAATGATTTCCAGGTCAAAATTTATTCTATTAAATTACTTGTACATTTAAATTCTCCGAAACCAATTATTAATTTGAAATGGATGTAAAGGAAGCTACAGAAAAAGCCATTGAGTATTTTAAAAAATTTTATCCTGGTGTTGAAAAAGTTCATCTGGAGGAAGTTGAAATTACAGATGATGATAATTATTGGAATGTTGTTTTAAGCTATGAAAACGTGGAGACAACTCCATTAAGCTATCTTCAAATAGGGCAACAAAGGACTTTTAAGGTATTCAAAATAGATGCTAAAACGGGCAAGGTAAGATCAATGAAAATAAGAAATATCAAATGACCAGATCCTTACTTTTTCATGTTCAGCCTGTATATTGAATTCAGCATTTGTTAGCAGGCTTTTTAACGATCGATTTTAGAGTAAATATAATTTTCAAAAACTATCATACGGTCGACTATTCCATTCTCGTTCCGTTCAAAAGAAAGGATTTCTCCCAGCTCTCCATCATCTCTGATTCTTTGAAATTGATCATCTTTAATATGTTTGTACAGTGTCATCGATTCTGCTGGTGAGTCCGTTGGTAATTCTATCATAAGCAATTTTCCTTCCCAGGTCGAAATATAGATCTCGTCCAGGATCTCCATTTCATAATATCCCGAATATTCTGATAAGTCCTTTTTAGTGACGTGCGCCGAATCATCCCTTATTGGCTTTACTTTTTGAAGAATGGCATGCATGCCATTCACGTATTTGTTCGGATTTACCCCATTCGCATTTATCATTACTGAATATGCGAATTCGCTTTTGAGGTGTAAACGTAATGTTGATTGATAACCAGGACAGTATCCTCCATGGCCTACCCACTTATCGCCGTCAGGTCCTTTATATATTCCAAACCCCAAACCCCGGGTGACCTTCCAATCCGGATCCGTCCAATGAACATTGTGCATGTTTTTAAGAGTTGATGGCTTTAAAATTTCTGTAATTGTAGTATCTCTCAATCGAAATTGCCATGAGGCAAATTTTGCTAGATCCAATACGTTTGAAGAAAAACCTGCTGCAGCATTTACCCCATTTGCCTGGAAGAAATTTACCCTTTTTCGTTCTCCTTTTCTCGAAAGCATGCCGTAACCTATGGCAAGTTCAGTACCATATAAAGATTCCGGCATGGAAGGTCGGGTATCGGACAATCCAAGCTGTGTAAGAATATTTTCCTCAATATATGCTTCAAAGGATATTCCTGAAATCTCTTCAATCACATAGCCCAGCAAAGTGAGTGCAAGGTTGCTGTATTGATAATACGTTGATGCGGGATATAACGTCTTTTGAGTCGACAACGTGGAAACGATT
>CBDUCT010000155.1:0-8249 GCA_965365715.1 uncultured Cyclobacteriaceae bacterium
CAACGGAGAATGCCCGCCTGCTCAAATGCTGCATCACAAACCTCATCACTACCAGCCAGAGAACCGGTATGCGAGGCTGCGGCTGAAGCCCCTTCTGAAGTACGGCCTGATTTTATGATCAAAATAGGCTTTCCACTTTGGGCTATTACTTCCCGTGCAGCATCCATAAGCGCCTTACCATCACTCACTTCTTCAAGATACAGCAGGATCACTTTTGTCTGCTCATCCTTCATCAGATAAAACATCAGGTCAATCTCACTGATATCTGCTTTATTACCAAAGCTAATGAATTTCGAGAACCCGATGTGTTTGGCCCGTGCATAATCCAATACCGCTGTGCATAGTGCACCACTCTGAGATAGAAAGCCAATATTCCCGGGATCGGGCATTTGCCTGGCAAAAGAGGCATCGAGGTTTACGTTTGGGTCGGTATTGATCACCCCAAGACAATTCGGACCGATAAAGGATATTTCGTACTTCTCGGCGATCTGCTTGATCTGTTCTTCCCGCTCAATACCCTTTTCTCCGATCTCCCTATAGCCCGCTGAGATAATGATGACTGATTTGATGCCTTTTTGTCCGCATTGCTCCAGGGCCATATGTGCTACAGCACTGGGAAATACAATAATGGCCAGGTCAACCGGGTCTTCAATATCAATTACATATTTATAGGCCTTTACACTGGCAATATGTTTAGCGCGTGGACTGACGGGATATAGTGCGCCATTAAAATCCGCTTTCAAAATATTTTCAACAATATCATAGGGTACGGTTCCTTTCAGCTTGGTAGCTCCAACAATAGCTACGGATTCCGGGTTGAAAATCTTTTTCAGATTTTCCTGATGTAATTCAAATCTGGATGTCATAAAAACTTGGATTTATTCGATAAGTAAAAAAATGAAGAAAAAGAGATTATAAATAGCCTTCTATGAATTCAACCGCCCCATCGATGGATTGGATCTCCAGGGCTTTGTCCTGGTCCATTTCTATGTCGAACTCTTCTTCAAATCCTGCTACCAGTTCCAGGCTTTGCATTGAATCTGCGCCCAGGTCAAAGATAAAATTCGCATCATCAGCTATTTCGTTTTCATCCATCTTTAATACACGGGATACAACTTGTTTAACCCGTGATTGTACTTCTTGCTTTTCCATAAAAATCTATTTTTAGTGATAGGTCCAAAAAATTGCGATAATTTTCGATTAATTAGGCAGAAAAACAAGTATTAGCACAAAAATCTTGTGGGATTTTAATCTACAAGACATTAATTCAGAATTCTATGAATAAAACAGGTTTCTAATCCTTTATGTAAAGGGGGTTAGGCCTACATTGTTATGATTTCAGGATCAGGCCATTTTACTATTTTGCTGAACATTAATCACCATTCATTAATAGAAGAAACTGGGGCACCACAGGTTAATTGGCTGGAGTTCGCAAAAAATACCGATGAACAGAAAAAGGTACAGATCCACAGACCTGCACCTTAAGGATCCGGAATGTATCGATCAGGCTCAGCATATTACCGAAAATCAATGACATTCCGGGTTTTGGAAAAAATGAATCTTAGAACTTTTTAATGAATATGTACTTTTAGACCTGCACGGAAACTCAGGGGCATACCCGGCCTTAATCCGGCTGGTCGCCTCGATACCGCATAAGTATTATTAAAAATATTATATACACTGCCCTGTAGCGTAAGAAATTTATTGATTGTAACATTGGCTGATATATCACCGACATAATAAGCCTGTATCATTTCCGGATCAGAAATTGTCCCCTGACCGGCTATGGTCCTCATCTCACTTATGAATTTCGAACTATAATTAATATTGAATTTACGATGCTCAAAACTAATATTGAATGCAAACTGGTGTTTTGGGATATAGGGTATCTCATCTCCTGATCGAACACTTCCCCAGGGATCAAACTCACTTTCGAAATCGTTTTGAAAGGTTGCATTTGTATAGGTATAGTTAAAAGTGATCGGGAGAGCATAGGGTGTCCTCGATTTTCTCAAAGGATTATACACCATTTCATATTCAATTCCATATATTATTGATTTCCCCCCATTGAACTGGTCTGTAGAACCAGTTCCACCGCTGGCTGCCAGATCCGATCCAAGTAAATTCTGGTAATCATTATAATAAAACACGGATTGGAGCGAAAGCACGGGTGAACTATATCGTAAACCGGCCTCATAATTCACACTGATCTCAGGGTCGGTTCCCTCCTTCAGACCCGGGGGGGCGAATCCTTTATGTATTCCAAGAAAAGTTGACATATTATCAGTTATTGTATAATCGACACCTATGCCAGGTATAAATATGTCAACCTGGTGTTCAGAATAGGATGCATCCACGCCTGAACGGTCCGGATCATTTTTCCCAAAATTTTCCTTGTGGTACCGGATGTTCTCATATCTGAGTCCCGGAACGATCTTAAATCTGTTGATCTCCAATGTGTATTGAATAAAGGAAGCAACGGCCTTGGCATCCAGAATATAATTACTTTCTGTTCCTGGTATTCCCGGATCTGTCAACATCATGGTTCCTTCCTGCATTCTATACTTATCCACCCACTGGTAACGGTCCATCTGGTCCCGGTGGAGGCGAATGCCCAGTTCTATTTCATGGTCTGCCCTTGCACCCGGGAAGGTCAATCCAATAATGGATTCAACCCCTTGAAGGAAATAATCTCTGTTATTCGATTTTATTGATAAAGCGTCATTTGTTGCAGAGGTGCCTCCACGTATTATATCCATTTCGTTGGAATATGTATCCGGATCGTCCAGTATTCTGGAAATACTGACGTCACCGGTAGAATCATTTGCTTTCACTTTATCCAGTTTATACCAGTTCCGCTCAAAATTGCTCCGGTATACAGTAGTGGTAATATCCATGAATTTAGCCGGCTGTACAGCATAACGGATATGCCACTGGTTCTGTTCATTGATCATCTCATCATATTGAGATCCGGCATATCTTCTATATGGGGTCTGGTTGAAATCTTCTGCTGTCAGGCCCAGATAGGTTTCGTTTGAATTCTCTTTCGATAAACCTACTTTAAAAGATAAGGACTGATACACCTCGGCATCAGGATTCGAATTTACCCTGAATTTGGCCAGGTAATCCTGGGTATTGAACCCGGTGTTACCTCCATTGTCCAGTTCTTTAAATCCATCACTGTTTGCCAGGAAGGATTCAACCATAAACCCTACATTTTTGAACGAGGCTCCCGCATTTGCAAATACATTATAAAAACCATAAGAACCTCCGAACATATTAATGTTGGCATCAAATTCATTCGGAATGGGTGTACTGTTGAAATTGATCGCCCCGCCGGTAGTATAGGGGCCGTATTTGATCTGGCTTGAGCCCTTTCGGATCTCTATTCCGGACATTCGTCCTGTTGTTGGGAAGTAATAGGCTGCCGGTGCTGCATAAGGTGCCGGGGCTACCAGTATTCCATCTTCCATCAATGTGATCTTTGAACTTCTCTCAACGCCTGTTCCCCGCATCCCGATATTGGGTCTGAGACCGAAACCATCTTCTTCCTGAATGATTATTCCGGGCACATTCCTCAATACCCGGTTTATATCTGTATTATTGAATTTATTTAGTTCTATGGGAGAAAGGTAATGGGCTGATCCAACAATATCCTTTACCCCTGAAGTCCCGGCTACCAATGATACACGGTTCACCATAACTCCATCCAGGACTTTAATGGATTCTGTAAGCGGAACCTCAATGCTGCTGGTTTTTCCTGGCTCAATCTGAACCTCTTTCCTGATGGATTCATAACCTATTACACTGATCTTTAAGACTACTTTACCGGATTCAAGATTCTCAAGGGAAAAATAACCGGATCCATCGCTGAATGTTCCGTCATTATGACCCTCGATAGCAATATTTGCTCCCGGCAATCCAGTATTTGATCCTTTATCATAGATCTTTCCTTCCAGGTTACCATCTTCAGCACAAACTTTATTCCCATAAAGAAAAATGGAAATCATCAAGCATAAAAATTTTCTCATTTTTGAAATCTTAAAAAGTAGTTGAAAATATTTGCACAATAATAATTCTTATTTAGACTTAGTCCAAATAAACACACATGATAAATATCATATTTTGGCAGATGAATTGAAGGGTTTCCAGATATTGAAAAATAAGACGGGAATTAAAAAAAGAAAGGAACAGGGGGAGGACGATCCCTGTTCCTTATAAAAAAATACTGAATTATAAAAAAACCAAATTAAAAGCACTCATTAACACCATATTAATGAATCCTCACTTTATTAACACTAATCAACATTGTCATGCAAAAACTTGTTATTCCCCAGGATCTGATTGTCATCATTCAGATTATACCTGGATACTTCATGTTCTGAAGAGTGGGGCACATCCTGAAGCTTCACTTTTTTTCTTAGATAAGCAGGCATATCCCATTTCTCCTTGTACTCGTCTTCAGTCACATTATAATTTTTTACTTTCTTGAGGGTGTCGGATCGCTCTTTAGCCGGCTCAAGCAATCTTTCTTTTTTCTCATCCAGTTCCTCACTTTCCGTAACCATATTATTATCTATTTCACTGGGGGCCTGAGCAACCGGTGAATTAAGATCAGCTAGCTCTTCCTGTTGAGGGTCTTCCTTTTCCTCTAACTCGCGTCTAGCTGGAGGTTCAAAAGCATATCCCCTTTCAAGGGTTGGGCTTTCTTGCTCAGCAGGAACTTCCGGTATCGCATTTTGTTCAGACTTCAGCAATTCTTCATCGAAAAGCTTTATCTGCTTACTGGATTCCAGGTCAATTACCCTTTTTTGTTCTTCATAAGTAATGTTATTGGCCGGCATGTCAAATCCGGTCGCGATAACGGTAACATTTATTGCGTCTCCCAGGTTAGGATCCACTCCATGGCCGAAAATAACCTCTGCTTCATCCCCGGCTCTTTCCTGTATGTAATCCGTGATCTCTGATAGTTCGTCCATTTGCAATTCAGCTTCCTCGCCTGAGGTGACGGATAATAATATCTTCTTGGCACCCAGTATATCCGTATTATTCAATAAGGGTGAGGAGATAGCGATTTCTGCTGCTTTCAGTGCCCTTTGTTCCCCGGATATCGTTGAGGATCCCATAACAGCAGCACCTGAATCTTTCATTACGGTTTTAACATCCTCGAAATCAACATTAACATATCCTGATACGGTAATGATCTCGGCAATTCCTTTTGCAGCTGTGGTCAATACATTATCGGCCTCAGCAAACGCCTTGGTTACAGGCAGGTTTCCATAAATTTCTCTTAACTTGTCATTCACAATTACAAGAACGGTATCACAGTTCTCCTTCAACTCGGCGATTCCGGTATCCGCAATAAAAGACTTTTTCTTACCTTCGAACTTAAAGGGTTGGGTTACGATCCCAACGGTAAGTATGTCGAGATCTTTGGCAACCCGTGCAATAATAGGAGCAGCCCCGGTACCCGTTCCGCCACCCATGCCAGCTGTTATAAATACCATTTTAGTGTTCTCGCTGAGCAGATTTCTTATCTCTTCCTTATTTTCAAGCGCGGCATCTTTCCCAACTTCAGGATTGGCACCGGCACCCAGACCTTCGGTCAGGGTAGTTCCAATCTGTAGTTTACTGGGTACCGGGCTGCTCTGTAATGCCTGTAAGTCCGTATTGCATATAACAAACTCAACCCCTTTAATTCCCTGATTGTACATATGATTGACAGCATTGCTGCCACCTCCACCTACACCAATAACTTTTATGATTGATTTATGGTGGGCTGGTATATCAAATTCAAATGAATTCATAGTATTGTCCTCCATTTAGTTTCAAGTTTAAATTAATAGTCCTGCCGGTCATCAACATCGTCGATTAACAGGCTTTTGGTTTTTTCTATAATGTTAGTAAAGAATTTAGTTCCTGTATTTTTCCTGTCTCCCCTGTATTTATTTGTAGAGGATTCAGATTTTCCCTGAGATTCCATATATCTGTTTTCCCGGTCATCAAGAGCTTTAAATCCTGATAACACCAGGCCCAGGGTGGTCGCGAACATCGGGCTTTTTACAGCATCAATTTTACTCTTTCCCAGGTGTTCATTAGGATAACCAATCCTGGCTTCCATACCTGTCATGTATTCCACTAGCTGTTTCAAACAGGCCATCTGGGCTCCACCCCCGGTAAGAATAATGCCTCCTGAGAGTTTATTTTCATATCCCGAGGTAATGATCTCAGCATGTATGAGTTCAATGATCTCTTCCAGGCGTGCTTCTATAATATGGGCCAGGTTTTTTATCGAGATCTCTTTTGGCGGCCTGTTCTTTAGGCCGGGAATTGAGACGATCTCATTCGGATTGGCCTCTTCGGCTATAGCCTTCCCGAATTTAGTCTTAAGCAACTCAGCCTGGTGATGCATGACCAGGCAACCCTGTTTAATATCGGAGGTGATAATATTGCCTCCAAATGGAATGACGGCAGTGTGGCGAATTATATTTTCATGAAATATAGCAATATCAGTAGTGCCACCTCCAATATCAACAAGACATACACCGGCTTCTTTTTCTTCTTCGCTTAGCACAGAAAGTGAGGAGGCCAGGGGTTCAAGGATCAGATTCTCAATTTCCAGGCCTGCTCTTTTTACACATTTGTTAACATTATTTATAGCATTGGTCTGCGCGGTGATAACATGGAAATCCGCTTCAAGTCTAACACCTGACATACCCACCGGATCCATGATCCCATCTTCAAAATCAACATAATAATCCTGTGGCATTACATGAATGATCTCGCTCCCGGGTGGGGTGACCGTCCGGTACATATCATTGGTTAGTCTGTTAATATCCTCAATGGTTATTTCATCATCATTGGTATTCCTTGTTATCCCTCCATGATGAATGGCGCTTTTAATATGCTGGCCGGCAATACCAACATTAACCACACGAATATTGATCCCGGATTGCTCTTCGGCTTCTTTCATGGCTGCTTCAATTCCATGAATGGTTTTATCGATATTGGTAACTATCCCCCTGATTACACCATCCGAAACAGCCTTACCCATTCCGAGAACCTCAAGTTTACCGTATTCGTTTTTTCGACCAACAATCGCACATATTTTAGTCGTGCCTATGTCAAGTCCTACGATAATTTTATCTTTTTCCATGTTATATTAATTTATTCACATATTATTTGATGCTCATACTCCAGATTTACCCTTGCATAATGGTTCCAACCCTTATGCGGTAATATTTTCTTATAGAAATATTTCAGTTTTAAGAACTTCTCCCCGACATTCTCAACCTTACCGAACTCAATGTATTGCTTGGTAACCTGTGGGTAAAGAATGACATTGCCTCTCCGGTCAATATTTATCTGTGATATCTGTGCTTTCCAGAAAGGATCCCTGATGATATACTTAACCAATCCGAATAAGGACTGATATGCTGAATCAGCTTGCAGATTCCCTGAATTGACATCATCCAGATAATCTCCACTGATCAACAATACCCTGGGTGTAAATTTTTCAGATGTCGGGATTATCTTGCCGGATTCACAGATATAACTATCCGGCTTGTCGGACCGGATTATTCTGGCGATTGGTTCACATAATGATATTTCAATGGTCAGGTTCCCTGAAAGGTCTTTAAAAGCCTGTGTGGAGGAAACGTACTCATTTTGTCTTACCCTTTCTTCAATGGCTTTCAGATCTACCTCTGCGTACTCCCTGCCTACTATAAAATCACTATTATCTGCTGTGACCAATTTATGTACCTCCTCCTGATCAATAAAATAATTATTGCCTTCATCGTGTATCAGAATATTCAATTCCTGGATCTTTTTATAGTCCTGTTTCCTTTCCACAAAGGCAATAGCCGAAAATGCCAGTACGAAAAGCACAAACAGCTTTATTTCATTCCTTATGTTAATTTTCGGAAATTTCATATTTCGTTGATAATAGAATTTTTATAGGTTCCACCAATTGATCTATATCCCCAGCTCCAATCGTAACGAGTATATCGAGGTCTTTTTCATCGAGCTCCTCTATCACATCCACCTTACTGCACAGTGATTTATTTTCTAAATGCATCTTTTCAAGGATCAATTCAGATCCCACCCCTTTGATTGGTTTTTCCCTGGCTGGATAAATATCCATTAACATGACTTCATCGGCCAGATCCAGCGCCTCTGCAAATTCATTTGCAAAATCCCTGGTACGTGTATATAAATGTGGCTGGAATAGCGCTGTGATCTTATGC
>CBDUCT010000156.1:0-8193 GCA_965365715.1 uncultured Cyclobacteriaceae bacterium
GAGCCAATCCCCTTTGTTAATGTATTTTTGAATAATACCACTACAGGTACTACCACTGATATAAATGGAGATTATATCCTTGGAAACCTGGATTCCGGGCTGTATACCCTGGTGATCTCCATCATAGGGCATGAAGTGATCAACAGGGAAATCCGTCTGAAGGATGGGAAACACCTGAAATTGGATTTTAAACTAAAGGAATCTGTTACCAATCTCTCAGAAGTGCTCTTTTTAGGAAAGGAGGACAAAAAATGGACGAAAGATTTCAGAAGATTCAAAAGGGAGTTTCTGGGAGCAAACAGCGGGACCCTGAAATATGAATTTGTAAATCCATATGTGCTGGAATTTTACAGGGATAAAAAAAATAAGGTATTCAAAGCTACAGCAAATGCTCCTTTGGAAATTATAAATTATGACCTGGGATATAAGGTATATTTTTTTCTCAGGGATTTCGAACAAAGGAGTGGTTCTCTTAGATTCTATGGACAAACAAGGTTTGAGGAACTGGCCCCCGCTGATCCCAGATCCACATTGGAATGGGCTGAAGATAGAGCCAATACCTATCATGGCTCCTTACACCATTTTTTTCATGCGCTGATCGGGAACTCAATAGAAGAAGAAGGATTTATGGTTTACAAAGTCTCTGGTATACATCCTTATCAACGCAGCAATACTTTTTATGATAAAATTGGTGTGGAATATAAGGAACTCAAATCGGAGGACCTGGTTTTCAACAGTGACTATGAGAATGAAAAAATCATAAAATTCCAGGGGGAGTTGATAGTAATCTATAAGTTAAAGGAATGGATAAATTCACCTTTCCCTGATCTTCCTTACCAGGCCACATGGATCCGGCTGAAAAGCAATGGCCTTCGTGTTCATCAATCAGGTTATGTATATAATCCAGTTGGTTATGAAATATATGGATATAGAAGCGAAGACCGTGTTCTTCAGATGTTGCCTTTCGGATATCATCCGGAATATAAAAATAAAACTTCACCGGAGGTCCAAACCTCCATTGAAGCTCAAAATACAATAGCAGATTACATAAAACATCAGAAGGAAAAGCTTCAAAATCAAATAATCGAGAAGTTATTAATCCATACCGATAAATCCTTATACACAAATGGCGAAAAGATAAATATATCAGTCTACTCGATGAACCTGAAAAATGGGAAACTGGCCATGGGTGAAAGGATAATTTATATGGATTTAATTGATCAGGATAATAAGATTATATCTACACACAGGATGCAGAGCCGTGATGGATTAGCATCCGGCATAATGCTGCTTCCTGAAAATATCTTCAATGGCTGTTACAGGCTGAGGGCCTATACTGATTGGATCCGTGAATATGATCCTGAATCCGTTTCATACCATAGTATATATATTAGTTCTCCATCTCTTAATTACAGGCCTCAAAATAATAATGCCTCAAAATTGGATAGCATATTTATTAACATTTCACCTGAAGGTGGGTACCTGGTTGAGAATTTAAGAAATAAGATAGTGATTAAGGCCAATGATATATATGGCAATGGAATGAGTTTGAATGGGATAATAATTGATCAGAAAGAACAGGTAGTTAAACAATTCAGTACGGATAAATTTGGGCTATCTGCCATTGAAATGGTACCGGAACCAAAAGCAGAATATCAATTGATGATAGATTATAGTGGCCGGGCCTTTAGACATGAATTCCCAGATATTCGTAAATCAGGCATAAGCTTGCACGTTGATCATCCTGATGAACATAATTTGAATATTCAGGTCAATACAACAAAAGACCTTTTTAATAGCCAGTACATATTACTCTGTCAATCCAGGGGAAAGGTGTTTATTGATCGCATATTGACATTTAATGAAACAATAACGAACATCAGGATCCTACAGGCAAAATTACCGCCGGGTATCACAGAGATCCTTATTCTAAATACCGGAGGAGATCTGATGGCCAACAGATATGTTTACAGGAAGAAAGAGTCAGATCCGGTTTTTATTGAAGCCCATTCTGATAAGGATTCCATTGGAAATAATATGATACGGCTATCGATAAAGGATATAAATGAAGTTCCTCTTCCAGGTGAATTTGCAATTTCCCTATTATCAGACACTCTTTTTAGTCCTGATCAGTTCATGCCAAGTCAATTCAATTATTCCAGTTTTGATTTCAGTAACCAATTCAGGGATTTCAGTTCAATCCCGGAAACGGAGATCAATGGTCAATTGATGAGTAACGCTTCCGCGATAGATAATCTTTTAGTTTCCCTAAAGGATTATAAGTTCAGAATTGCCAGGGATTCTGTAGCAAATAATTACGAAATCAAGGAGGGATCCTCATTGCATCTTACCGGAATGTTATTTGCTGATGAAAAGCCTTGCGATGGTTGCCTGATACAGGCTTTCCCATTGAACTCAATTGAACAGGCACAAACTACATATTCAGACAGCACAGGTTCTTTTGATATTTCAGGATTTCATTTTTATGATAGCACGGATATTGTCTTTTCAATTCTCGACCGTAAAGGCAAACCTGTAAAAGCAGAAATAGACCTGATCCGGCCGGAATTACTGTCACCTCCCATGGAGCATTTCCGGTGTTTCCAGCCAGGTACGACTACCCTGGAAAAATATGAATCTTTTCTAGATAGTCTGAAAGCACTTGAAAAAGATGGCAATTTTATTCTTCTGGAGGAAGTAACAGTCGAGGATAAAAGCATCCCTGATGAAGTCGATGATGGGATATACCGTGCATATGGGATCCCGGATGCGATAATTGAGGTTGACGACAATGATAGGAACGCAATCAATGTCCTTCAATATATTCAGGGTAAGGTCCCGGGTGTTTTCGTCAATCAGTATACAGATCCTGCCACAGGAATTGCAAAATATAATGTTCAGATCAGGGGTAAAAGGTCTGTAAACCTTGAGAGACCTCCACTCATACTTATTGATGGAGTCCCTTTTGAAGGAGATGTGTCTTTGATCAATCCCCGGGACGTAAAAAGTATTGAGATCCTGAAAAATCCAGCCAATCTTGGCATGTTTGGGATACGGGGAGCCAATGGCATTCTAGCCATCAATACTGACAAAAATTCCGGTAATGCCTTGCAGGAAAGAGATAAGAATCTAATTATTATGAAAGTGCCGGGATATCTCAAAGAATCATCCATATTCGGATATGCTCCGGATCCCCTGGAGGGAAAAGGCCTGATATACTGGAATGCCAATATACAGACCAGTGATGAAGGCACTGTAGAACTCTTTTTGCCAGGTGTGGAACTACCGGAAGAGTATTTTATTAACATTGAAGGAATTACTTTCTCAGGGATCCCTTTTAACCATAAGATAAAGGTCGGTAATTGAAAAGAGAGAAGATAAAATCACAAAATATTTGCCTGAATAATGATCAGAATCGGCTGATATTCAGCTAACGAAAATGTTAACAGATCAGAACTTGATTGACCATACGGTTACGGAGATTTTGTATGATTCCGGATTTAATTCGAAATCATCTTTTAATACAGAATTAAAGAAACGTAGTTGAGTTAAATCTACTGAATTCAGGAAAAGCCACTCATTATCAGCCGATTAGGCAAAAGTCGAAATTTTACTCAGAAAAAGTTGAACCAATTTCTTACAGGAAATGAGTTCGAATTTTTCTTTATCGGTAGCATGCATCAGAGATCCCTTGAATCTTTACCCTGACAATAAATTCTAAAAAAAAAATAATTTTCACTTCACCCCCTTTCTTAACCTGGGTGTTTAACTATTGAATGGAAATCAAACTTATGAAAAACTCGATTTCAAACTTGCTGAAAAGGCAATAGATCATTGAACTTCAGAAAAAGTGAAATATCAAATAAGGGTTTTATAAACTTAAAATGTCACTATTATGAAAACAACAATCAAACACATGAAAAACTTTATCCTGATCTTAATTTTAATTACATCTGTAAATGCACAGCATGTTCGTGGTCAGGAATTAACACAAACCGTTAAGGGAAAAATAACAGATGCGGAAACACAGGCACCTCTACCCGGGGCATATGTAATTCTCGAAGGATCAGATCCAATAATTGGCGCTATAACGGATACTAATGGAAATTTCGTTCTGAAAGATATCCTCATCGGAAGAAAGAGCTTCCGTGTTACATATATAGGTTATGAGGATGTATTCTTTAATGATGTGAATGTAACGACAGGCCAGGAAGCCATACTCAACGTGAAAATGAGGGAGGCTGTTAATAAAATGGATGAAATTGTGATCACACCTGATGACATTTTCAGTGAGCCGATCAATTCTATGGCATCTGTCAGTTCCATGCGGCTTACCGTTGACGCTACTTCACGAATAGCGGCTGGTATTAATGATCCTTCAAGGACGATTCAATCCTACGCCGGGGTTTCATCTCTTGATGATGAGAACAATGAAATAATTGTCAGGGGGAATTCTCCACGTGGAATGTTATGGAGAATGGAAGGAATAGAGATCCCCAATCCAAATCATTTCAGTGATGGGGAAGGAGCAACAGGGGGTGGTGTTAGTATTCTAAGCACACAGGTACTGGATGATTCGGATTTTCTTACCGGAGCATTCCCGGCTGAGTATGGAAACGCTTTATCCAGTGTCTTTGATTTACAATTGCGTACAGGCAACTTTGATAAAAGAGAATATACATTTCAAGTGGGGGTAATGGGATTGCAGGCTTCTCTTGAAGGGCCATTTTCTAAAAACTCAGAAGCATCCTATCTTTTGAATTACAGATACTCCACTACTTCATTCCTTAATCAAATGGGATTTGTTGTGGGAGAATCAGACATTTTCCCGGAATGGCAGGATTTATCACTGAATATCAACCTGCCCACAAAGAAATTTGGCCGGTTCAACATCTGGGGTATTGGAGGCAAAAGCAGTTCAGCTGAATTGCCTGTAGCTGATACAGCCAATTGGGAGTACAGGGGCGATTCTTATGGATACGCCGAGAATCACGATCTTGCCCTTGCAGGTATTACCCATAATTACTTGTTCAAGAACAAAAAATCTTATATAAAAACAGTGGCCACCTTTTCTTATACAAACAATGAGGAAGTGGAAGATTCATTAAGTTATGATCTTGAACCAACCCTGATAAATGATGAATCAATGGTTTATAAGACCATCACGGCCAGTACAATGTTCAACCATAAGTTCAATGCAAGAAATGTAATGAGAATTGGTGCTATTTACACCCATCAGGCTTTCGATCTGCTGGCATTGGACTTCAATTACGATGACAAGATCCTGGAGAAGCAACTTGAACAGCAGGGTGCCACGGACAGGTTCCAGGCATATTTTCAGTGGAAAATGCGAGTTGGAAATGCGCTTGAACTTAATGCAGGAGTCCATCATAATTATGTTGCTCTTACTAAGGATTACAGCGTTGAACCACGTTTTGGTGCAAAATGGAGAATAAATGATAAACATATTCTGAGCTATGGATTTGGAGCCCACAGCAGGGCTGAGGCTGCATCCATATACCTTGCTGAACAGGAACTGGGGGATGGATCAATTATACGCCCGAATACAGATCTTAAAATGACAAAAGCCTTACATAATGTAATTGGATACGATTGGAGATTTGCGCCAGATTTTCATTTCAGAGTTGAAGCGTATTATCAGCACCTGTATGAAGTTCCTGTACAATTGGATGATACAACAGGTACATTTTCAGCACTAAATTTCAGCAGTGGATTCACCAATCTAAAGCTTACAAATGAAGGAACAGGCAGGAATTATGGTTTGGAATTTACGCTTGAAAAGTTTTTTTCAAGGAATTACTACTTCCTCACAACTGCTTCATTGTTCCAATCCAAGTATACAATGCCTGATGGTGTGGAAAGAAATACTGCTTTCAATAATCAATATATATTCAATGTGGTAGGCGGCAAGGAATTCCTGGTTGGGAAAAACAAGCAAAATATAATTGGCACTAACCTTCGCATGATTTGGAAAGGTGGATATCCCGTCATTCCTGTAGATCTTGAGGCTTCTAGGACAGAGGGATATGAGGTGAGGGATTATGACAGGGCATTTGAAGAAACATCCCCTGATTATTTCAGGCTGGACATCGGTATAAGTTACCGGAAGAATAATCCTAAATGGTCTTGGATCCTTTCGCTGGATATACAGAATATTACCGGCCGTCTAAATGTCTATGATGAATATTACAATGCAGAAAAAGGATCCATTGAACAAGTCTATCTAACAGGCCTGATCCCTGTGTTAAATTATAAAGTACAGTTTTAAAGATCTGAGAGCAACCATCGAATCAATAAAAATAAATGATCGTATAATAAAAAAAAGCAAAGTGATGAAAACTAAAATTATTACAGCAGCAATTGTAGTAGCAGGCATTATCCTAAGCGCGTGCGAAAGTGTTGAAAATGTAGTTCCGGTTAACAATATAATTACTCAGGAATATACGTTTTCAGATTATCAAAATATCGAAACCGAGTCAGCTTTCACGGTATATGTGAAATTTTCAGATACGGAAGAGTCGATCGTTATCGAAGCAAATGAGAATTTGTTTGAGTACATTGAAGTAAGTAAAGGGTCGGATAACTTGAAAATAGGCTTCAGAAAAAATATCAGCATTAAGGGATCAGCCACCCTGAAAGCCTATATAACGACCAGTGATGTCAGCGGATATTTTGCCTCTGGTGCTTCAAGATTCATTGTTGAAGACGAAATTATCACTGAGGATGCAACAGTTTTCCTATCCGGGGCCAGTCAGTTTATTGGTGAGATGTATGTGGAAAATCTCTTTGTTGAAATGAGTGGAGCCAGCTCAATAGATATAATCGGTGAATCCGCATCCACTAATGTTACTGCTTCCGGTGCTTCGAGTATTAGGGATTTTGAATTCAGTACAGAATATTTGAGCGTGAATTTTTCCGGTGCGAGCATGGCCTCACTTACGGTAACGGATAAAATGGATGTTTCTGCTTCAGGAGCTAGTATAATCAGATATAAAGGTGATGCAGTTATAAACAGTCAGAATCTGTCCGGGGGTTCACAAATTATAAATATGAACTGAATAATATTCTCTAAAATCCTTATTGAAACAAAATGTTAGGGGAAGGAAGAATTCCTGGATACTTTTAGACATCCGGCAATATCAACAAAACCTCAATGTTCTCTGGATGAATATTGAGGTTTTAATTTTTCTTTCATACAATTTATTCTCTAGCGGCAAGCCTGGATTTAAGATCAGATACTTTATTTCTCTCTGTTTGTAATTCCCTTCCCAGCTTCACCTTATTCTCCTGGGAGGTTTTACGATATTCCTCAAATTCCTCATTGAGATCAGTGAATTCTTTCCTGGCTATGGTATAAAGTTTAAGGCTCCTTGAATGACTTCCATAAGCTATCACTAACAAAACCACAAGCCCTGCTATTATCCCCCACAAAATAATATTATAGGTTGCTTTTGAAACAAGTAATCCAAATAATGATATACTCCCGGCAACCTTTTGTGTTTCTTTTAATTCTTTATCAAGTTCCTCTATCTTAAGATTTAAAGTCTCAATGTTTTTATTTAAATCTGCAATTTCCTTTTTACCATCGGCAATATTCTGCTTATACACACGGAGTGTATCCTGGACTTTTGTCATTAACGTATTTATAGAAGAAATTCTAAATACCTTATATGCATTATATGTTTCAGAGTTATCATATAAGTACTTATAATAACCTGATATAGATTGATTTACTTCAGGAACATCTCCCTGAGCGTATCCAAGGAATGGCAGGATTATAATTATAGAGAAAACAACACAAAACTTTTTCATTGTCAAAAATTTTTCAAATAAAATAGACTATAAACACACGCTGTAACAAACATTTTAAAAGGATTTGCCGGTATCTTAAAATTTACGGTTTATCCGGCGTTTTGTTATACTGCATCAATAGCATCTGTAAAGTTATAAATAAATCAGCGAATTAGATTTTTACCTGTATTATTTTAAACGTATAAAAACAAGATCTTATTATTTCTTTGTAATATTAGATCTGTGGATTACCATGGCTGCAAAGTAATTATTGATTGCGTAGACAGACGCCCACTCCCCTCACCTATATCAAATAATAAACTGATAAAAAGTGACTTATACTTCCACCCAGAACAAATAAATGCCATATAGGATGATGAT